>CAZGVR010000402.1:0-4030 GCA_964528945.1 uncultured Myxococcales bacterium | reverse complement strand
CATCGCGCTCCCAAACGACGAGGCCGGACGCATCGCCGGCGCCGCCCGCGACATCATCGTCGAAGAGGCCCGCAAGGCCACCGTCGTGGGGCTTGGGCCCGGCCTCGTGCGATCCCTCGATCTGGACGAGTTGGTCGGCTACCTGTATCGCGAGCTACTCAACCCGATGGTCGTCGACGCCGACGCCCTGCCCTCGGGCGCGGAGGCAGCCCTGGTCGCCAGGCTCCTGCCCGAACGGCCGATCGCCTCGTTCGCGGTGGTCTCGGTCACCCCAGACGCGGATCACGTCGGGGCACTGTCGGGCGATTTCGTCTATGCCGCCAACCGCGACGAGCCGCTGGTTCACATCGCGAACCTCTCGACGGGCGAGCAGGTCGACACCTCGGGCGGCAATCCCCTCACGAGCGGCGGCGGGATACGCGTCAACGGGCTCGTCACCGACCTGATCTCACTGACCAGGAGTCTCGAAGACTGGCCAGAGGATCCGGGACCGACGGACCTGAACGGCGTGTTCGCCTGCGCGCTCACCACGGCCGGGTCGATCTTCGTGCTGGACCTGTACGACAGGAACTGCTGGCACTCGAACGCCGAGGACGGTGCGACCAGGTGCCCGCCCCACGTGCTCCGCAACACCTACCCGGACGAGGACTCCTACCCCCGCTGGGCCCTGCCGCCCACGCTCGTGCAGGCCGGCGGATCGACGACCCCCTATGGCGGAACCGAGTGCCTGAACGGCTACCCGTGCTTCGCGGATCCAGGCGACTCGGCCGCGGTGGACGCGGACGGGGAGCCGAGCTACGGCGTGACCTTCTTCCCGGACGTCACGGGAGCCGATCTCCCGCTGCCGGACATCCGCAGGGCCAGATCCGAGCGGTGGACCGTGGAGTGGGAGGGCCTGATCCCCTGGACCACCGGCGTGGGCGGCAATCTCTCGGTCGCCGGAGACGTGCTCGTCGACTCGGGGCTGCCGTTCTGCGCGCTGGGCGTCAGGTCCGGCGACGTGCTCGTGATCGAGGACGGCCCGGATCCGGTGGATGACGGGGCCGACTGCTCCATGTTCCCCGAGGACGGGGGCGCCGCCTACCGCATAGTGGAGGCCCGCCTCTGGGACCTGGGGATCGAGCCAGTGGCGCAGTGGGACCTGCCGACCGAAGGGTCCTGGCTCGCGGCCGGGTATCCTCTGCCCAGGGAGGAGTGCTTCCCGTACGCCGTGAGGTTCCACGTGCGCGGCTCCGGGGAGTGGATCGTCGTGGGATCGCAGACCTCGTTCCTGCACGAGACTGCCATGGACGGGGAAGGACGCTGCGTGGATGCGCTCCCGCCCTGCCAGTCATGGGACGCGGAGGACTGCACGCTGCTCCGCGGCCGCGCGCGCATGGACGAGGTCTACGTCAACCCGTACATCAGGTTCGAGGTCCTCGGGAACGGCATGGCCACGGAATGGGACGCGGACGGCCCGGATCCGCTGCTTGCGCCCGGGCTCTCCTTCGCCATGAACGCCGGGAGCGGATTCGCCCCGCTGGCAACCAACGTGGCCACGCTGCCCGACTCCATGATCTGGCTCGACCTGGACGATCGTCTCCAGCGCATCTTCATATCGGATCGGGCATACGACGGCCTGGTCGAGTTCGATCCCGTGGACTTCGCCATCACCTTCCAGTTCGACTGATCGGCTCCCCTGGCTCGCGGAAGTGATCCCAGCCGCCCGCCGGGCGTCCGGTCTCCGCTCCGGACGAGTCCACGAGCACGAGGGCTTCCCTCTCGGCCGTGAACTCGCCGACCACGTGCAGCGTGGCCCCTGCCGATGCGAGAGCCCGGGAGGCGGCATCCCTCGACCCGGGCGGGATCGCGACCAAGAGCTCGTAGTCCTCCCCGCCCGCGAGGGCCGGGCCGAGCGGATCAGCGGGAGGCGCCAGCTCGCGGTAGCCGGCGGGCAGCGGGATGCGATCCACCTCGATGCGTGCCCCGACCCCGGACATCCGCGACATGTGACCCAGGTCCTGCAGGAAACCGTCGGATATGTCGATGGCGGCGGTCGCGATCCCGAGTAGTGCCATGCCGGCCCTGACGCGGTCGGGCGGCTCCCGCCAGGAGGCCGCCAGCGACGCGGCCGGCTCGGTTCCCGCACGGCCCTCGAGCAGGGCCGCGAGGCCGAGCGCCGCGCCTCCTATAGGTCCGGTCAGGGCCACGAGGTCCCCGGCGCGCGCCCCGGAGCGCGTCAGCGGTGGACTGTCCACGTACCCGACCACCGAGATGGACACGAAGATCTCGCCGGCGCGGGTGATGTTCCCGCCGGCCAGGCAGGCGCCCGAGGCCGCGGCCCGATCGGCGATGCCGAGGCCCAGGTCCACGAGGTCCGTGTCGATCCCCGGCGGCGCGCCGACCGAGGCGAGCAGCCATCGCGGCTCCCCGCCCATCGCCGCCACGTCGGAGATCGCGGCGGCCGCGGCACGGCGCCCCAGTGCGCGGAAGCCGAGCATGCCCCTCGCGAAGTGGACACCCTCGACCATGGCGTCGTCGGTCATGAGCAGGAAGGAGTCGCCTGTCCTCGCGCAGGCGCAGTCGTCTCCCGGCCCTATGACAAGGTCGGCCGGCCGGGCCGGGAGCCCGCGCCGGATCAGCTCGATCAAGTCGAACTCCCCGACCACGTCATCTCTCGGACGGCTCGCGGGGGAGCGTGACGAAGAAGGTGGAGCCCTCGCCCTCGTTCGACCTCACACGCACCCTCCCCCCGTTCAGAGTCACGTAGTGCTTGACGAGCGCTAGCCCAAGGCCGAGGCCGCCGTGCTGGCGCGTCGCGGAGGCGTCCAGCTGGACGAGCGGCTTGAAGATGTCCTCCTGGTGCTCCACCGGGATGCCGACTCCGTAGTCCTGCACCATGATCTCGGCCCACCTGAGCAGCGGCGCCATGACCACGTATCCGATCGCGTCGTCCCCCTCGGGCTTCTCGTCCACCTCCCTCACCTGCACCCTGACGATGCCGCGGGGCTTGGAGAACTTCATGGCGTTGTCGACGAGGTGGTAGATCGCCTTCTCGATCATCTCGGGATCCACGACGGTCACCGCGCGCTGGAGCTGGCCGAGCTCGACGCTCACGTCCTTGCGGGGGGACTCGTTCCTGGCCCTGTCGACCGCCCCCTCGACGAGGTCCGAGACCGGGGTCCTCATGCGGTTCAGCTCTATGCGGCCAGACTCCAGGGAGGACGCGTCCAGGATCGTGGAGATGACCCTCAAGAGGCCGTCCCCCTTCTCGCGGATCGTGTTGGCGTACTTGAGCTGGTCCGGGGCCAGCTTGCCGCCCATCTCGCTGGACAGCATCTCGCTGTAGCAGATGATGGAGGTGCGCGGGGTCCTGAGCTCGTGGCTCATGGTGGCGAGGAGGTTCGACTTCAGGCGGTCCAGCTCCTCGAGCCTGAGGTGGTTCTCCTCCAGTTCCCGGTTCTTGTCCACGAGCTGCCTGTAGGACTCCTCGAGGCTCAGCGTGTGAGCGAGCCCGGTGGCCATGACCTTGTGGCCCAGCCTGAGGACGACTCCGAGGACGTCCTGGATCGAGAGGACCAGCCTCCGCACGCCGTCGAGCGACGTGCGCTTCGATCTCTCTACCAGGACGTTGAACTGCTCGGGATCGATGCCTGGAGCGAGCCCGGCCGCGTTGCCAGGAGCGTCGACCGGGGGACGCAGCGGACCGAGCACGACCTTGCCCACGAGATCGCCCTCGTACACGATCGGCACGACCGCGTAGAGGAATCCAGCGTGGCACGTGCGCAGGGCGAACGCTTCCCCTTCCGCCGGACGGGCGGTGAGCACGATCTCCTCGTGGATCTCGGTGCACTGGCGCTCGACGCTCGGGAAGCCGTGCAGGTACCTGCACGCCTCGGGCAGCACGATCAGGTCGCCCAGGCGCCTGCCGTCGATCCCCACGATCACCACCTCCTTGCCCGGCTTCTCCGGACCCCGTGACCGGAAGTGGAGATCGTAGGCCTTCTGCTCCATGACGCTCAGGAACGGAAAACCCATGAAATAGATGACA
>CAZGVR010000401.1:0-4098 GCA_964528945.1 uncultured Myxococcales bacterium | reverse complement strand
CGTGCCCGAGTCGGACAAGATCTTCGTGAGCCAGGAGCACCCGTCCGGCCGCATCACCTTCATCGACGCGGACGAGAACAGGCAGACGATCACGGGGTTCGAGCTCAACGACTGGATAGTGGAGTAGCGCCATGCGTGATTGCCGGAAGCAGCCGGTCCTCGCGTGCGCCCCGTTTCTCGTGCTCCCGATTGTCGCGCTCGCGACGGCCGGGTGCGACGAGGGGCGCGACGCATCCTACGGGCAGGCGCAGGGCCTCATGCCGGCCGTCCACCTGGACTCGGGGCTGGCGTACGTGTCGCCTGACATGCGCAAGGTCTGGGTCGCGCGCTGGGACGAGGCGGCCGCAGGGCCGGTCGTGTCGGTCCATGGGATCGGGCGCAGCGCCAAGAAGGCCGTTGCCTCGGCCGACGGCGGCAGGCTGTTCGTGCTCTGCCACGGAGCCGCGGAGGGCACGGTCAGGCAGGCGGACGTCGAGCCGGAGTCTCTCCACGTGATCGACGCGGCGGCCGGCACTGACGTCGTGTACACGCTGGGGAACCCGTTCACCGACCTCGCGGAGTCGCCGAGCGGACGGTGGGTAGTGCTCTTCTTCCGCACGGACATGGCGGGCACGAACCCCAACCTCATGGCAGTGGTGGACATGGACGCCCCGCCCTCGGAGACGAACCCGGGCATCATCAGCATCAGGACCCTGGGATCCATCCCCCGCGGGATCGTCATGGCCGAGGGCATGAAGGTCGCGGTCGAGAGCGCGGGCGGCGGGTCGATCGAGACCGAGGATCTCGCCCTGGTGCTCAGCGATTCCTACATCACGCTCTTCGATCTCGAGCACACGGACAGGTCCGAGATCACGGTACCGCTCGTGGTCCCGGGGTCCGGCGGGACCGTCATCCCGGCGGCCGAGGACGTGATCGTGGCGAGCGATCCGCAGGGCCTCAACTCGAGGATCATCATGCGCGCCGACAACACGAGCGACATCTACTCGCTCACGCTCGTGGGCGTGGACACGGCAGACCCGCTAGGCAACGAGTACCGGGTGTCGCTGAACCAGCTGAGCGTGGACGTGAACCCTCACGACGCGCCGACCGACATGGATCTCTTCGAGGACGGCGGCCGGCAGATGGTGCTGGTCACGACCGCGTCGGCCGACAGCTTCGCGGTCGTTGATCCCGAGACGACCATGGTGACGACCATCTCCGTGGACTTCCGCGTGGCGAGCGGCCTGGTGTTCGACGAGGGGCGTCAGGCGCTCCTCTACTCGCAGGGCGAGGACATGGCCTACTTCCTGGACCTCTCGGGCGTGGTCGTCGACAGGGAGCGGAACCTGGACGAGTTCGCGCTGAGCGGCCGCGTCGAGTCGCTCGAGCCGGTCCCGCAGAAGGACTACGCGGTGATGCTCGTGGACGAGCATCCGGGGAAGCTGTTCGTGCTGGACCTGGTCGGCAGGCAGATGCACCTCATCAACCTCTTCTCGAGCACGGCCTCCACGGAGCTGCTCATGTTCCCGGACGGCGATCGCATCCTGCTCGACCCGGGCGGGCTCGAGGAGGTGTGGTTCGTGGGCGACATGGAGTCCTTCCAGATCGAGAGGATCATCCTGGACGCGGTGGTCCGGGACGTGGCGCTCCTGCCCGAGGCCGGCCCGGACGGCAAGATCGTGGTGGACCACGGCCACTCGGAGGGCTACCTCACGTTCCTGGACATGGCGGACCCGCGGAGATCCACGGCGACCAGCATCCGGGGCTTCCTGCTGGGCGGCGTGCTGGACGCGGGAAGGGGGGAATGACCATGGACGGACTGTCGATGAAGCGCGCTGGCGCAATGGCGATCCCGCTCGCGATCGCGGCGGCCGCGGTGGTCGCGGCCGCGCCGGCACCGGCGCTCGCGTCGGGGCTGAGGATCCAGGGCGACTCGGTGAGCGCGACGGACGGGTCGTGGGACGCGTTCTCGGCCACGGACAAGCGGGCCGCCCTGGACGTGTCGCTCTCCTGGACGGTCGTATACCTCGGCAAGCTCTTCCTGCTCGACGTGGAGGGCGGGTACGTCCACTTCGCGAGGGAGGAGAGTCGGCTGTTCGGGCAGTACTCCACGTCGGTGCTCGGCCACGGCGGCTACCTGGGCGTGAGGATACAGTTCAGGTACGACAGGGACTGGCTCGAGGTGCTGCAGCCGTTCGTGCGCGCCGACTTCGGGTGGCAGTGGACGCGCGGGGCCGTGCAGAACGCGGGCGAGGGCACGGCCGTGCTATCGGACTGGGGCAACAGCGGCTTCATCTTCGCGAGCGGCGGGCTGCAGGTGACCGTGCCCGCGAGGTTCATCCGAGACAAGCTGAAGATCCGCGTGTCCCCCAGGTTCTCGATCGGGTTCTCCTACGAGATCGGCTGGTACCAGCCAGGCCCGGTCAAGTTCAAGCTGTCGCAGGAGGGCGGCGGCGACGGCGGCGTGGAGCCCATCCCGGTCTCCGGCGTCTACCTGGGATCGCTGGACACGAGCGGCCTGGTGCACCGCCTGGGGTTCGTGCTGAGCTGGTGACGGCGGCCTTTCAGGATCCATCCACGCAGTGTCGGTTCTTGCGGTCGAGCAGACTACCCTGGTCGCGTGTGAGCTTGGCCGAAATCGGGCCGGCTCGGCTGCCGAAAGAGACCGCGGTTTTCGGGCGCGTTGTCGCAGGTTTACCAGCCGATGGGGACCCCGCCTGAGCCGAACGCGCCCTCGATCCGTTTCCGGCATATATTGAATTGAATTAGCACTTGTGGCATGAATTTCCAGGATTCCGCCGGTTGCCGGGGGAGGAGCCCGGCCCGGCACCGGGGCCGCACGGTCACAGGGAGAACCGCAGCATCTTCCCCGGGGTATGGTCGAATTTGATTCAGGCCATAATCCGCAGGGAAGGGTGCGGGTGGCGTCGCACCGAAGATCTTCTTCCCGCCGTGCGGGAGGAACGGCACCACGGAACGAGGTCATGGGGTATTTCCCTCGACGTTTTCGGTCCCGTCGTGCGTCTCATCGTGGTCCATCGGGGCCATTGCTCGGCGTATCGCGAATTCCACGTCCCGAGATCGGCCAATCGTGACAACGGGCCTCCGGTTGGCAGACGCGGATGGCTCTTCAGGCCCTCGGTTTGCGGTCCGGGCAACGCTGTTATAATCTCCCCTGGGTATCGTCCAGGTCGGGCATGGGGACCTAGTGAATCCATGGATGCTGCCGTGAAAGATCGCCCATCCGGGACGCGCCGCCGGTGGAAGCGGATCGTCGCGATCGTGTGTCCTGCCTCATTCCTAGTCCTGCTGGTCGTTCATTTCGCTCCCTTCGTCGCGTATCGCCTGATGGTCGCATTGATGCCGGACAAGGACTTCGGCGTGAAGCGTATAAGCTCGTTGCCGCAGTGCCCCGACGCCTGGAGCGAGGTCGAGATCGGAGGCATGAAGCTGGTGCTCCCGCTCTCGGAAGTGGGCTCGCTGTATTGCGGTGGAAACGGCGGCGCGGCGGGGTTCGGGCTCGGATCATGTCTCATCAGCCTGGGATTTGACTGCTGGAAGGGCCGTGCGATCGTTCCGTTGGAAGTATCAGCACCCTGCCAGGAGGTCTTCGACCTCTCCCCCGACTTGATGGTCGCGAGCCCGGAAGATCTGTCGATCTTCAAGTGGCCATCCGAGAACTACGGCACACTCGGCCTGCTCACGTTTCGCGTCGTCGGATTGTCCTATGAAGACGTCATCGAGATGGAGAACGGAAGGCTCTGGATGACTATCGCTCGGAGCAGGCGGACTGGAAGCGGCTGGAGCCCCATCGACTTGAAGATATCATCCTGGGACCACAAGACCCTCGCACACGGCACCATTTTCGAAAGAAAGCAAGGCTCCATCGGGACAGAAGATGTCCTGTCCCTGATGTGCGGCTTCGATCTGTCCGGTGCCAACTCGGAACCGGGAACGACTTGCGAGGACCTCCGAGCCCTCGGCGAACGCATCGGGATCGGCGTGGAGACCGTATCTGCGGATTTCATCGAACACGTCCCATGACTGGTACTTGCAGATTCATTCCTCACCGGCGTGCGGAGCACAACGGTCGTGCGACATATACCTGGCAACGCGAGA
>CAZGVR010000400.1:3388-4101 GCA_964528945.1 uncultured Myxococcales bacterium | reverse complement strand
GGATGCTCCTCTACGGCTGCGCCGTGCTGGCGGCCAGGTTCTTCAGCCCCAGGGGCGCGGGAATGCTCGGGCTCTCGTTCTTCGCGCTGGGCACGTTCACCCTGGTCTTCATGGGCGAGGAGTCGCTGAATCCCTGGGTCATGGCCTGCTCGTTCGGGGCGTTGCACGTGGCTTTCGGGATCCACCTCATCATCCAGGAGAGGCGCACGCAAGGCTCGCAAGGGGGGGGGGCCGCATGACCGGCAGCAGGGACTTCAGGAAGCTCGACAGGGTCATCCACGAGCGCGGAAGGCTGGCCATCATGTCCATGCTCTCCGGCGGAACGGGCAAGCTGCCCTTCACCGAGATCAGGGACAGGCTCTCCATGACCGACGGGAACCTGAGCCGGCACCTCGCCACGCTGGAGGAGAGCGGCCTGGTGAGGCTCGAGCGGCACGTTGGCCGCGGCAGGCCGCTGACCGAGGTGACGGTGACCGCGGACGGCAGGCGGGCTTTCGCGAGCTACGTGGAGAGGCTGGAGGCGATCCTGGCCCCGGCGCGCGGGGCGGCGAGGGGGATGCGTGGGGTCGAGGAGCCCAAGCCCGAGCCGGCGTAGGCGTCTCTTTTTTTGGAATGAAACTTTGCGGTGCAAAGTTGAATGGTCGAAGGCGACGGCAATCGGGAAGAAGTCGAAAGCAGACAGGGAAGGAGGCATGAGCATGAAGATCGAGATC
>CAZGVR010000400.1:381-3378 GCA_964528945.1 uncultured Myxococcales bacterium | reverse complement strand
GCATGCATGTCGCAGCCCTGGTGGGCTCGAGGGCCGAGGTAGCGCTCAGGCACGAGAAGCTGCGGCCGCTGGATCCGGACGACCCGGGGGACGCGGAAGCGTTCTTCCTGTCGACCGGCACCGGCTTCGCGCCGCGCGCGTATTCGCTCGCCGACAGGCTGAGGGCCGCGGGCCGCACGGTCGTGCTCGGCGGAGCGCACCCCACCGTGTGGCCGGAGGAGGCGCTCGCGCACGCGGACGCGGTCGTGGCAGGCGAGGCAGAGGGCGTGATCGAAGAGCTGATGCGCGACCTCGGGGCGGGCAGGGCGCGTGGGATATACAGGCCTGCGGCCCCGCACGACCTCGCCGGGCTGCCAGTGCCGAGGTACGACCTGCTCGAGCCGGGCTACTTCGTGGGACGGGTGGTGCAGGCCACGCGCGGATGCCCGTTCGGCTGCGCCTTCTGCTCCACTCCGAGGCTCTCGCCCGGGTTCAGGATGAGGCCCATACCAGACGTGATCCGCGACATCGAGGCGTACGAGGGACGCACTCCGTGGCAGAGGAAGGTCGCATGGTTCTGGGACGACAACCTGACCGCGGACCGGCGCCATGCCAAGGCCCTGCTCGGCGAGCTCGTTCCGCTCCGCCTGAGGTGGGTCACGCAGGCGAGCCTGGAGTGCACCCAGGACGACGGCCTGCTCCAGCTCATGGCGGAATCCGGGTGCATGGGCGTGTTCCTGGGGATAGAGACCCTGTCGAGGGACAACCTGCGAGCCGTGGCCAAGGGCCACAACGTGCCCTCGCGGTACGTGGAGGCCATCCGCAGGCTCCACGCCCACGGCGTGGCGGTGATGGCCGGGTTCCTCGTGGGGTTCGACACGGAGACCGCGAAGGACGTGGTCGAGGTCGCCGATGCGCTGCAGGAGATAGGGGTGGACGTCCCGTTCATGTCCGTGATCACGCCGTTCGGGGAGACCCCGCTCAGGGAGAGGATGGAGAAGGACGGCCTGATCCTCGAGGATCGCGGGTGGGAGTTCTACAACGGGTACAACGTCACGTACCGGCCGCGGCTCATGAGCCCTGAGGAGCTCGAGGGCGCGCACCGCGGGCTGTGGGCCAGGGCGTTCTCGCCGAGGCGGGTGGCCGGGCGACTCCTGGCCGGAGCCGGGCGGCTGGGGCCTGCCGGGCTCGCCCTGAGCGCGCTCATGAACGGGTACTACGGCATGAAGAACCTGCGCGGCACTGGCCCGAGGACGCCCGGCGAGGGCGGGAGGCTTGCCGCCGCGCAGTGAGTGAGCCGACCGGGTAGTGGCGGCCAGACCTGGTTCCTGCTATCAATTGCCTGTCGGGCAAGGAGGTAGCGGAGATGAAGGTCGCGTTGCCAGCCAGGATCCTCGTGGCTTCCATCGTGTCGCTCGCCGTCATGGCAGGCTGCGGCCGCACCGACCTCATCGGCGATCCATGGGACGGTGACGGGGCTTCGGACGGCCCGTTCGTGGACACCGGCGCGGACGTGCCGATGGACACGCTGCCGGACGTGCCGCCCGACACCTGGACAGACGTACCGCCCGACACGTGGACCGACATGCCGCCCGACGTGCCCATGGACACGTGGATGGACGTGCCCATGGACACGCGGCCTGACATGCCCATGGATACGTGGATGGACGTGCCCATGGACACCATGGTGGACGGGCCTACGGACACCAGGCCGGATTGGCCGTTCGACACCGGGTCCGACATACCGCCGGATGCGACGGGCGGCATCGTGGGGGATCCATGCGCTAGCTCTGCTTCCTGCACCGGTGTTCCCGGTTCCGGGCGCATGTGCCTGACGAACGTGTTCGGCTACCTTGAGTTCCCGGGCGGGTACTGCTCGGCCACGTGCACCAGCGCGGCGGATTGCGGCCCGGGCGGCGCCTGCGTCTCGGTCCTCTTCGGCAGGTACTGCCTGGAGGCATGCTCGTCCTGGTTCGAGTGCAGGATGTCGGAGGGCTACTCCTGCAGGTCGCTCTTCGGATCCGGGTCCACGTACTGCCTGCCGCCGTTCCCGGGCGGGCCTGACGGCGGCCCGGTGGACTGAGTCGAGGCGGCTAGATCTCGTCGGCGCCGATGTCCGGGGCGGCCGTGCTTCGCGGCTGGCCATCGAAGTCGAGTGCCGGCGTTCCGGCCGTGGTGCCCATGCCGCTGCACGGGGATCCGGGTTGCAGGTGCTGGTTGACGGGGTAGGTCACGAAGAGCGGGTCGACCGACAGGGTCCCGGACACGGCCATGTCCAGGAGCAGGTCGACCGCCGCGGCCGTGTCGATGCCCGACGTGTCCGCGTCGAAGTACAGGTCAGTGGGCGAGCTGTACGGGTCGAGGTCGTTGCTCTCGAAGATCCGCGGATCCCCGGCCGCATCCGATTCCAGGAAGCAGGTGGCGTTCGTCGTGCAGTCACCGGCCCGGAAGATGTTGTTCCGGGGGGCGCCCGAGCCAGCTCCCGGCGACGACGATACGTCGAGCTCCACGCCGGCACCGGTGCATGGCGCCGGGATGCCGGCCCCGTCGATGGTGTTCGAGTGCACGTCCATCTCGTTGGGCCCGGCCGAGAGGACCACGAGGATCCCCCTGTTCGTCGGCGTGGAGGATATGGTCCCGTTGCACGAGCCTGCCGAGACGAAGTTGTTCTGGACGCGGGCGAACGAGTTCTCGGCGCGGATGCCCGTTGCCGAGGCCGTGGCGCATCCGCCCGTGATCGTGTTCGAGTCCACGAAGGTACCGGTGCGGAGCAGCACCAGCCCGTACACGTCCACGCCGCTGTTGCCAAGCATCACGTTGTTGGCGATCCTCATGCACGCGTCGTCGTCGCACCGGACCGCCGCTGCCGACGGCGGGAAGCCGTATGCCGAGCCCCTGATCATTGCATTGCCCAGGATGACGCACTGGCTCGGACCGCTCGCGTTCGTCCCGCAGTATACGCCGTTCACCGAGGCTGCGCTGCCCTCGGATCCACCCGCGATGTTCAGCCGGTCGAGA
>CAZGVR010000400.1:0-371 GCA_964528945.1 uncultured Myxococcales bacterium | reverse complement strand
TTCAGGTTCGAGTCGATGACGGGATGGCAGTCCCCGATCGAGCGGATCCCGTCCACGAGCGCCGCCGGATTGTTGCCCTCGCCGATGATCCGCCAGTTGTCCACGATCCATGGCGCGGCCCCGCCGCAGTCCTCGAGCCAGATGCCGTGGGAGTTGGCGGTCCCGCCCCATCCGTTGACGTTGTTCTTGCGGATCAGGATCCCGGTGGCGTCTCCCGTGATCTTGATGCTCGCCCCGTTGACCCCGACGTGCCCGCTCATGGTCGTCTGCTCCACGATCGAGTAGGGGGAGTTGTCGAGCAGGATGGCGTGCGTGGTGGCCGGGCTCGAGCCCGAATGATTGCCGCGAATGACGCGGTTGCCCGTCACGTC
>CAZGVR010000399.1:0-4107 GCA_964528945.1 uncultured Myxococcales bacterium | reverse complement strand
GGTCCTCGGGCGGCAGCCCCTCGATGGTGGTGATCGAGTGGCCGGCCGCCTCCACGGCCAGCATCATGCAGGAGAGCACGGCCTTGCCGTCCATGATCACGGTGCAGCCGCCGCACGCGCCCTCGTCGCACGACACCTTGAGCCCGGTGAGCCCGAGCCCATCTCTCAGCAGCGCAGACAGCGTCGTGGTGGGCTCGAGGTCGCGCCCGACCTCGAGATCGTGGATCCGGCCGTTCACCTCGATCGCGATCCTGCGCCTGCGCGCTCCCGCCTTCACGGCGGGCTTCGATGCTCTGGCCATGGAAAGCCTCCTACGGCATGCGACTTCCGGACGATAATCGTTTCCCGCCCGTCCAGGCAAGCAGGGCGACAGGGCCTTGCACGGGCATGACAGCACGGGCACACGGGCATGACGGGTTGACAGTTCCGGGCATGAGTACCATAATAACCGTGTTTCCGGCCTTCGATCGGACGAGCGAACGGTCTGGACCCAGGCCAACAGGGCAGGTTCAAAGGCATTTACGGCATCGGCAAGGTCGGGAGCGTGGGCATATCATACGTCCGATCCGGCCATCCGTGGACGCCGATTCGAACCTTGCCGAGGAGATCGCAATGGTACCCTACGAGGACGTCATCAGGGCAATCGGACACAGGATCTCGCACGTCCGCAAGCAGGTCGGCATGACCCAGGCGGACCTCGCGAGGAAGGCCGGAGTGTCGCTGAAGTTCATGTCCATGATGGAGAGCGGGGCGAACGTCTCCTTGAAGACCCTGCTGTCGGTCACGGACGCGCTCGGCATGGACCTCAAGGACATCCTGAAGATCAAGGGATTGCCCAAGGGCGGGCGCGGGAAGCGCGGGACCCCGATCACCTCCGACGATCTCCTCCAGGATCCTTCCGCAAAGGAGCTCGTGAGGCGGATCTCGCTCATGAACCCGGACCAGAGGAGGCGGGCGCTCAAGATCCTGAAGACCGCGCTGGCAGCCGACTAGAGAACGCCGATGCAGCCCGGGCCCGGGTCAGGGCTGCGCACCGGTCCCCGGGAGCGGGAGGGCGAGGCTCATGCCCGAGTGGTTGTCGAGCGGATACACTTTCCCGGTATCGGGCGTGACCGTGAATCCGCTGTTGCCGTTCCTGGTCGGGCTCGTGGTGTCCTTCTTCACGTCCATGGGCGGCGTGTCCGGGGCCTTCCTCCTCCTTCCCTTCCAGGTCAGCGTGCTCGGCTTCACGAGCCCGTCCGTGAGCTCCACGAACCTCGTCTTCAACCTCGTGGCCATCCCGAGCGGGATCTACAGGTTCATCCGCGAGAAGCGGATGAACTGGTCGCTCGCGTGGGTGATCGTCGCCGGGACCATGCCCGGCGTGTTCCTGGGCGAGTGGATCAGGCCGGAGTCCCTGCCCGACCCGGGGATGTTCAAGGCGTTCGTGGGCGTCGTGCTCCTGTACATAGGCGGCAGGCTGCTCTGGGACGTGGTCAAGGACCTCGGAGGCGGGAGGAAGAAGAAGGCCGTCGGCGTGGTGGCGCCCGGCGGCGCCGGCGGGACGGCGGGCAGGTCGACCGGCGAGGGCGAGGTGCGTACCACCGGGTTCACGGTCACGAGGGTCACGTACTCGTGGCAGGGGAACACCTACGCGTTCAACCCGCTGTGGGTGACCCTCCTGGTCATGGTCGTGGGCGTGATCGGCGGCACCTACGGCATCGGCGGCGGCGCGATCATCGCGCCTTTCCTGGTCTCGGTGTTCGGCCTGCCCGTCCACACGATCGCGGGCGCCGCGCTGACCGGCACCTTCATCACGTCGATCGTGGGGGTGGTCGTCTACACCGTGCTGGAGCCAGTGTTCGGGAAAGCGGGCGGCGCCATCGCCCCGGACTGGCTGCTGGGCGCACTGTTCGGGGCGGGCGGCATGATAGGGATCTACGTCGGCGCAAGGCTCCAGAAGCGCATGCCGGCGACCGCGATCAAGGCAATGCTGTCGGCCATCATGCTGTTCCTGGCCGTCAAGTACGTCCTGCAGTTCCTGTCCTGATCCCCGGCCGGTCCCGGCCAGGCGGCAGTCATCCGTTGCGGAAGAGGTCCCTCAAGGCACGGGTGCGGCCCTCGATCCCGGAGCGCTGGAGCGCGCGAGCCGCGCCCAGGATGCGGCGGTACATCTCGTGCGTGTACGGCTGCCAGAACGGGCTCCAGGAGAACGGCAGGCGGACGCTCTCCTCGTTGACGTGAAGCGCGTGGCAGAGATCGCGCAGGCCCTGGTCCGAGTGGACGCGTCCGATCCCCGAGGCCTTGACCCCGCCCCACGGCGTCTCCGGACAGGCGTGGGTGATGAGCACCTCGTTGACGAGCACGGACCCTGCCATGAGCCGCTCTGCCACGCGGCGGCCCTCGCCGCGATCCCGCGTGAACACGTAGGCGTCCAGCCCGAAGACCGAGTCGTTCGCCCTGCGGATCGCCTCGTCCGTGCTCTTCACCTTGATGATGGGGAGCGTGGGGCCGAACGTCTCCTCGGAGAGGGCGCTCATGGACTCGTCCACGTCCACGAGCACCGTGGGCTCGTAGAACTGGCCCGGGCCCTCGCGCCTGCGGCCTCCCGTGAGTGCCCGCGCACCCCGATCCAAGGCCTCCTTGACGTGCCTCTCCACGACGGCGAGCTGGTGCGGGTCGGTCATGGGGCCCATGTCCGTGCCGTTCTCCAGCGGATTGCCCACGGTGAGGCGGCGCGTCTTCTCCACGACCCTTTCCACGATCTCGTCGTACACGCGCTCGTGGACGTACGCCCTCTCGACCGACGCGCACACCTGGCCCGCGTTCGCGAACGCACCCCACACCAGCGAGCCGACCGCCATCTCGATGTCGGCGTCCTCGAGCACCAGCGCCGGGTCCTTGCCGCCCAGCTCCATGGAGCACGGGATCATCCTCCAGCCGCAGCGCTCGGCGACCTTGCGCCCGGTATCGGTCGAGCCCGTGAAGTTGACGTAGTCGACGTCCAGCTCGATGATCTCCGACGCCACCTTTCCCGAGCAGGGCAGCACCTGGAACAGGTCCGGATCGAGGCCGGCCTGGTCGAAGAGATCCCTCGCCTTCTTCGCTATCAGCGGGGTCAGTGACGCGGGCTTCAGGATCACCGCGTTGCCGGCGAGGAGCGCCATGACGACCTCGCCCATGGGGATCACGAACGGGAAGTTCCACGGCGAGAGGACGAACACGACGCCGCGCGGCCTGTAGTGGACGTAGCTCCTGCGGTACTTGAGCAGGTGGATGGGGATCACCCGGCGCGAGAGGATCCTCCCCGCGTTCTTCGCGAAGTACGTGCAGAGGTCCGTGATGGAGAAGACCTCCATCTCGAGCGACTCCTGCAGGACCTTGCCGTTCTCGCGGCTGATCAGCTCGCAGACCTCCTCCGCGCGATCGAGGAGGACGTCGCGGAAGCGCAGTATGGTGCGGGCCCTGGCCTCGACGCCGCCCGCGTCCCAGCGCAGCTGGGCCTTGCGCGCGCGCTCTATGGCGAGCTTCGCGTCCTCCAGCGTGACCGCCTGGACCTCGCCTATCCTCTCGCCGTTCGCCGGATTCAGTACCTCGATGACGGACATCTTCTCCTCCTCGTCGCTGTGTTCACCCGGCAGCCCCGCCGTCCGGAGAGGCCGGCCGATCGGCCTGGGCCGCGGACGGCTGCGACTCCTCCCGGCGGCGCAGGATGCGCTTCGCCTCGTCCACGGCCCTCTGCACGATGCGGCGGACCTCCTGCATGCGCTCGGGCTTCAGGGTCCCCCGGGACGCGGCCCTGCCGACCTCGGAGAACAGGCGCTGCACCTCCTCGCCGAGGCTCGTGAACTCCACGCCCAGCTTCTCCCAAAGGACTCCGCCGACCCGCTCGTACGCAGCCTCGACCTCGTCCTTGTGGGAATCCAGATCCTGCCTGCCCGCGTCGGTGATGCGGTAGACCTTGCGGCCGCGCTCCTCCGTGACCTCGGCGTGTCCCATCTCCTCGAGCATCTGCAGGGTCGGATATACCACACCCGGGCTCGGGCGATATGCCCCGCCCGACTTCTCCTCGATGACCTGCATGACCTCGTAGCCGTGCCTGGGAGTGGAGGCGATGGCGTCGAGGAT
>CAZGVR010000398.1:2618-4115 GCA_964528945.1 uncultured Myxococcales bacterium | reverse complement strand
ATCATGCGCGGCATCATCCACTCGGCGTGCTTGCGCGTCTCGTTCAGGACCGCGCAGAAGATCTTCAGCTCCTCGGCTGGTACCTGGACCGAGTAGTACCTGAACATGCCGAGCATGAACTTCCGCATCCTCCACATGCTGGAGAGCGGCGGCTGTTTGACCTGCGGCCTGCGCGTCACCCCCTTGAGGAAACCGATGGCGCGCGGCAGGTACCTTGCCGGATCGTTCACCCTGTCCCAGTAGTCCGCGATCCCGCGAAGGAGCTCCATCCGCGTCATGCGCGCAGGGACGATGTTGGTGGCAACGTCCAGACGATCCCTCATCTCCTCGGTGAAGGCGACCAGCCGCCCCTTCCTCTTGAGGTCGTACCAGAGCCTGGTCCCGGGCGGGGCGAACAGCGGGTGGCAGAGGTGGTGCGTGATGCTGGCCCGGTCCAGGAACTCCTCGGTGCGCGCGAACGCGCCCACGTCGTCCGACTCGGCGCCGATGATCATGTGGGCCATGACCACGATGCCGTAGGACTGGATCCTGCGGACCGCGGCCACGAGGTCGCGCCTGGCGTTCTGCGGCTTGTTCATGTCCCTGAGCGAGCCGGCGTTCGTGGACTCGATCCCGATCTGCACCTCCTGGAAGTTGGCGTCGGCGAGCAGCGCCAGGAGCTCGTCGTCGTCCGCGATGGTGATGTCGAGCTGGGTTATGAACCGGACCGGGGCCTCGAGCGACGCGGTCAGCTCGATCATGACGGGCAGCACCCTGTTCACGTCCCTGCGATCCGCCGTGAAGTTGTCGTCCGCGATCATGATCATGCGCACGCCCAGCCCCGCGAGCAGCCTGATCTCCTCGATCACCTGCTCCACGGACTTGAGCCTGACCCTCCTGCCGTACGTGTAGATCACGTCGCAGAAGTTGCAGTCGAACGGGCAGCCTCTCCCGGTCTGGACCGAGATCGCGCTGTACCGCGGGATGTCCTTCCCGACGAGGTCCCAGCGCGGGATCGGGGTCCTCAGCATGTCCGGCTTGGAGATGTGCCTGTAGAGGGTCCTTGGACGGCCCGCGCGCAGGTCCTCGAGGAAGGCGGGCCACGTCTCCTCGGCCTCGCCGTAGAAGAGCGCGTCCACTGTCCCCGAGAGCGACTGCATCATGGTCGCTGCACCGATCCCGCCCACCACCAGCTTTCCACCGAAGCCGCGCGCGCGGCACGCGTCCACGATCGCGCGAGTCCTTCCGAGCTTGTTGGTCGTCATGGTGACGCCGATCACGTCCCAGCGGCCGTCGCCGAGGACCCGGTCCACAGGGCCGCGCACGAACTCGTCGTGGATAACGACCTCGTGCTCGCGAGGGGTGAGGGCCGCCACCACGGCGAGGGCGTGAGGGGCGAAGAAGGCCGCGGAGTCCATGTAGGGTATCTCGCGCACGGCCCTCTGGAGTATGTCGTCCTCCAGGCCGGGGTTCACCAGCAGGATCCTCATCAGGCCCAGCCCGAGTCCACCATGGACC
>CAZGVR010000398.1:1955-2608 GCA_964528945.1 uncultured Myxococcales bacterium | reverse complement strand
GTCGACGACGGCGGACCTCGCAGGCATGAGCTCCAGGCCCATGTCCCTGCGGGCGAGTTCGCTCGAGAAGCGCCTCTCCCTGCCGAGGTTCCGCCTGAGGTAGCCCGTGCTGATCCTCTTCATGAAGATCGATCCCAGGAGCACGAGCGCGTCAGGGAGCCGGCGCGTCCTCACGCGGCGATCCGGGAACGCCTCCGCCAGGATGCCGGCCATCTCCGCCATCCACATCCACCGCTCGGAAAGGATGTAGCGGCTCGCCGGCTTCCCGATCTCGAGCGCGCGCACATGGGCGAGCGCCACGTCCCTCACGTCCACCACGCTCATTCCGAGGTTCGGGCACCCGGGAAGCTTCCGCTTCAGCATCTCGCGCACTATCGACGGGCTGGACCTGCCGTGGGCCCGGGCGAGGACCGGCCCGAGCACGTACGCAGGGTGAAGGGACACCAGGTCCAGCCCGAGCCTGTCTGCCGTCGATCGCGCCTCCTTCTCGGCGAGCACCTTGTAGAGCGCGTAAGGATCCACGTCCAGCCGCGAGTCCCCGTTCCAGTCCTTCTCCGTGAAAACGTGCGAGGACGGGAGCGAATGGCCGGCCACTGCCGCTATCGACGACGTCTGCACCACGCGGCGCACGGTGCCGGCGCGCTCCGCGCCCT
>CAZGVR010000398.1:872-1887 GCA_964528945.1 uncultured Myxococcales bacterium | reverse complement strand
GGTCCACGATCTCGCGCTGCGGATCGCGGGCCGACAGCCTGACCGGCGAGGCCGCGTGCACGACAAAGGCCGCGCCGCTCGCTGCCGCGTCGAAGCTGCCCGAAGCACCGAGGTCTGCCTCGAACAGCTCCACGCTCCCAAGCCGGCCGAGGTGGCCCACCTTGCCCTGGTCGTCCTTGGACCTCACGACCGCGCGCACCGCGTACCCGCGATCGAGCAGGGCCTCGACCACGTGGCTGCCGATGAAGCCCGCGGCCCCGGTCACGCACACGAGATCTCCCATGGCTCCTCCCTCGAACCGCCCCAGGAATCAGGCCTCGATCGGTCGAGATTCGGCCATGGGACAAGTGGAGTCAATATGGCAGGAACCCCTCGAAATCTTCACCAGGAGCACAAAACGACCCTTGATAATGTGCATCTGCTGCACATTATCACCCTTGATTTCGATCATTTCCCGGTCTTTCACCCCAGATTCCCATCATCATGGACATGACCGGAGCTTCGGAATAGCCTCTCCGCATGGCACTCTCGGCCTGAGCCAGAAGGGATCTCGAGGTCGCGTCCTTGTTCGTGCTCTTGGGCACATCGGCCGGCATGATCATCGCCGTGACCCGCACCGGCCTGATCGCCCCGCTCGTGGTCGCGGCAGGAGCCTGTGTGGGCTTCTTCGTATCGGTCCTGTGCACGCTCGGGAACTTCGTCTTGCTGCCCAGGTTCCGCAGGCTGCCGTTCGCCGCCTACCTCGCGATCAAGACCCTGTACTTCACGCTGGTCGCGCTCCTCGTGATCCCTGCTCGCCAGCTGGTCCTGGCGCCTTGGATCCCTGCGCCGCCCCTCACTTCGAGGTTCGTGGTGCTGCTCGTTGTCATCATGCTCGGTGTGACCCTGGTCCTGAACTTCGTGCTCATGCTGCGGCGCATGATGGGCCAGGGCGCGATCGCGACCTTCTTCTCTGGCAGGTACCACAGGCCAGTGGAGGAGGAGCGTGTGTTCATGTTCCTGGACATCGTCGGGT
>CAZGVR010000398.1:0-862 GCA_964528945.1 uncultured Myxococcales bacterium | reverse complement strand
TTCTTCCACGACATCTCCAACGCGATCCTCGAGAGGCGCGGCGAGATCTACAAGTACGTGGGCGACGAGGTCATCGTGTCGTGGCCCCTGGCGAGCGGCGTTGAGGACGCGAGGTGCGTGCTCGTGTTCTTCGAGATCGTTGACGCGATCGAGCGGCGAAAGGGGTTCTACGAGACCAAGTTCGGGCTGGTGCCCCGTTTCAGGGCAGGCGTGCACGCCGGCAAGGTCGTTGTGGGCGAGATGGGCGACTTCAAGCGTGAGATCGCGTTCCTGGGCGACACGGTGAACACGACGGCCAGGGTACAGGCAGCGACCAAGGAGCACGGCCACGACCTCCTCGTGACGGGCGCGGTCATGGAACGCGTGCTGGCTAGCCTGCCTGCGTGGTGCTCGACCGTGCCGCTAGGGGACATAGCCCTGCGCGGCAAGGACGAGCGCGTGAGCCTGTACGGGGTCGATCGCACGTTGGATCGTTGACAAAACAGTCGACTTAGAGTCATATCTTCCTCATGCGAATGGGGCCCGACGTTCGACGATTGGGACGATCCGGGGGGGGGGGGGGCTAAAACTCTCTCCCGCCGCATTCCTGTCTTCGCATCTTCCACACAGGAGAGAGCCATGACGCGACCTGGCGCAAGCCTGCTGGCGGCCGCTGTTGCCCTCGTTGTCCCCATGCTGGCCGGAGCGTGCGACGCGGGCCCATGGCCGGACCGGAAAGCCCCTGGAGTCGTCAGGCTTGCAGTCGAGTCCGAGCCTTGCGGCAACGGTGTGATCGACGGACCGCCGACACCGCCGCCTGCATGCCCTAACCCGGGCTCGATCACCGAGGTCTCGACCCGCGCGCAGCTCGATGCATGGCTCG
>CAZGVR010000397.1:1255-4122 GCA_964528945.1 uncultured Myxococcales bacterium | reverse complement strand
CGCGCGGGTCCGGCCTACCGGGCATCCGGAGCTCGGGGATCTGTCGCTGGACGAGCTCAGGCACGTGCAGTCGATGTGCGAGAAGGTGCGGACCCCGGCGGGAGGCAAGCTCATCGAGCAGGGACGGCCGGGCGAGGCCCTGCACGTCATCGCGAGAGGAAGGGCCTCCGTGAGCGTGAGGACGCCCGCGGGCCAGGAAAGGACGGTCGGCGAGATAGGTCCAGGCTCCCACGTGGGCGAGATGGCCCTGCTCGACGATGCCCCGACGAGCGCCACGGTCTCGGCGCTGACCGACGTGGGCTCCTTCCGCCTGACCCGCGAGCGGTTCCGTGCCCTCATCGAGGGCAACGAGAGGATAGAGCTCAGGATCTACCGCGTGGTGATCGGAACGGTCCTCTCCAGGCTCAGGGAAGCCAACGAGAGGCTCGCGTCCCAGCCCGCCGCGCCTCGCACCTGCCCGGGATGCGGGGCCGTTCCACCGGACGGGGCCCTGCACTGCCCGGAATGCGGCGCTTCCATCCAGGTATGAGGTGGCCCCCATGCAGGAAGTGATCTCCTTGCTCGACCGCACGATGCTTTTCGCGACCCTCCACCCGAGCCACAAGGAACAGGTCGCCCAGGTCATGCAGCGGCTGTCGCTGCAGCCTGGGCAGGGGGTGTTCGAGGAGGGGGATCCGGCCGATGCCCTCTACATCGTCGAGAGCGGCTCGGTCTCCGTGTTCGCCAGGAACCGCGACCTGGGCGTCGAGCTGGAGGTGGCCCGGCTGGATCCGGGGCAGGTCTTCGGCGAGATCGCGCTCCTCACCGAGGCCCCGCGCAACGCGTCGGTCAGGGCGCTCGTGGCCACCACCTGCCTGGTGCTTCCCCGCCCCGTTTTCCTGAAGATCTGCGAGCAGCTGCCCCAGGTGATGCTCGCGGTCGTGAAGACCCTCGCGAAGCGGCTCGACGAGGTGAACCGCGAGCGTGGGATCCAGTTCGCGAGCCTGTCCAGCCTGAAGGTCGACCCCGAAACCTACAAGATCGTCCCCGCCCAGATCCTGGAGAAGCACAGGATGATCCCTCTCAATGTCCAGGGAGCGGCTCTCACGCTCGCCATGGTGAACCCGGGCGACGTGATGGGGCTCGACGACGTCAGGCGCTGCCTCCACGGGATCCAGGTGTCCCCGGTCGCGATCAGCGACGAGGACTACCGGCGGTTCATGGAGCGGCGCGCTCGCGCGACCCAGGTCCCGGCGGCCGAGAAGGCCCGGATGTCCATGACCGCGCAGCGGGCAGGCGCCGACTGGCAGAAGCTGCAGGTGTACTCCGACGCCGAGGACGCGGCCGAGGACAAGCGCGCCTCCTCCGCGGTGCAGGGTCCGGAGATCGTCGCGCTCGTGAACCAGGTCCTGGCCGAGGCGGTCGACCGCGAGGCGTCCGACGTGCACCTGGACTGCGAGCGGCTCGCCGTCAGCGTGCGCTACAGGATCGACGGCCAGCTCCAGCAGCGGGAGAAGACGGTTCCGAGGTCCCACTACCGTCCGCTGGTCTCGCGCATCAAGATAATGGCGGGCATGGACATCGCCGAGAAGCGCCTGCCGCAGGACGGGCGCTTCAGCTTCTCCTACGGTCAGCGGGACATCGACGTCCGCGTGGCATCGATGCCGGCCAGGTCCGGCGAGCGGATAGCGATGAGGATGCTCGAGGCCGGCAGCGGCGTCCTGGACATCGAGAACCTGATCCTCGCCGACAAGCTCGCGCAGGTGGTGCGGCGGCTGATCTTCAAACCGAGCGGTGCGGTCCTGGTCACCGGGCCGACCGGATCCGGGAAGACGACCACGCTCTACTCCCTCCTCAGGGAGAGGATGCGGTACCAGAACGACCGCAACATCGTGACCGTGGAGGATCCGATCGAGTACGCGCTCTCTGGGATCGCCCAGGTAGAGGTGAACGAGGCGGTGGGGCTCACCTTCCCCCGTGTCCTCAAGGGGTTCCTCCGTCACGATCCGGACATCATCCTGGTCGGCGAGACGCGGGACGGTGTCACGGCTCGGATCGCCATGGAGGCATCGATCACGGGGCACCTCGTGATGACCTCCATGCACACGAACTCGGCGCTCGGATCGGTAGTCAGGCTGCGCGACATGGGAATCGAGCCGTACATGATCGCCACGGCCCTGTCCGGAGTCGTCGCCCAGAGGCTCGTCAGGAGGCTCTGCCCGCTGTGCACGGTCGCGGAGCGCTACCCTGACTCGGTCGTGCAGAACCTCGCGAGGGCGGGCGTCCTGGGCGAGGGCGAGAACCCGGACATGGCTAGGGAGGTGGGTTGCGAGAACTGCGAGGGCACGGGCTTCAGGGGGCGTGTCGGAGTCTACGAGGTCCTGCAGGTGGAGCCGGGGTTCAGGCAGCTGGTAGCGGCAGGCGCACCGGCGGCCGACCTGAGGAAGGAGGCCCTTGCCCGGGGGATGGTCCCGCTGCAGAAGTACGCCGGCTTCCTCCTGAGGAGCAAGCTGACGGTTCCGAGCGAGGTTCTCCGGATACTCGCGAGCGACGAGTGACATGAGGACGCTTATAGTAGGCGGAGGGCGAGGCTGCAGGGCCGTGCTCGACCTCTTCATCCAGAGAAGGCTCTCGTCCCTGAGCCCGGTCATTCTCGGCGTCGTGGATCCCAATCCCGAGGCCCCCGGGATGCTCTTCGCACGGCAGCTCGGATGGCCCACGTTCTCGAGGCTCGAGGATGCCCTGAAGCTGCAGGGGCTCGAGCTCGTGGTGGAGGTCACCGGGCTGGAGTAGCCCAGGTAGATGGTGACGTTGTGGGTGTTGGTAGCCGGGATCCACAGAGCAGCGTTGGCGCCGGTCACGGTCACCGTCACCACATGCGGGCCGGG
>CAZGVR010000397.1:0-1245 GCA_964528945.1 uncultured Myxococcales bacterium | reverse complement strand
CTCCTCCCCAGCCACGTGCGTGTCATGGACCACGACATGGCGCGAGTCTTCTGGGATCTGGAGGAGATGGCCGGCAACCTCCTCGACGAGCTCAAGGTGAAGACCGCCCTCGAGGCGGAGATCCGCGAGGACAGGAGGCGGCTGCAGGAGCTGCTGGACAGCCTGCCCGACGCCGTGATGGTCGTGGATGCGGACGGCAGGATCGAGCGAGTGAACCGCAGGTTCGAGGAGATCAGCGGCCTCCCGGGCGGGGAGGCAAGGGGGATCCACTGCTTTTCCCTTTTCGAGCCGGAGATCGATGAGGCCAGGGGGATGGGATGCAACCCGGACAGCTGCCCGCGCAAGCGCGTCGTGGATACGGGACGCCCTCCCACGGTTGTCCAGAGCCACAGCTGCATCCGGAAGGGATGCCTCGAGGACGAGTGCTTCTACCAGATAACGGCCAACCCCATCAGGAACGCGCGCGGCGACGTGAGCGTCGTGATCACTTCGCGAGAGGTCACGGAGCAGATCCGCCTGGCGCACGAGACGGAGGAGCTGGCCAGGAGGGCCCAGCACATACTGAACACCGTGCACGGCATAATCACGATCACGGACCTCGAAGGGCGCCTGCAGTTCGTGAACCCGGCCGCGGCCCGCTTCTTCGGGATCGACGGGCCATCGTGCGGCGGACGCCGGCTGGGAGAGGTCCTGCCCAGGGACGTGGCCTCGATAATCGAGATCAACGATGCCGAGATCCTTTCCAGGGGCGGGCATCTCAGCCACGAGGAGGCCTTCCTCCTGGCAGGCGCGCAGCACACCCTGGTCACCGAGCGCATCCTCCTCACGGACTACAGGGAGGCCCCGGTCGGCATCTGCCGCGTGTCCCGGAACGTGACGGAATCGCGAAGGCTCCAACAGGAGCTTGTCGAGTCCGAGCGTCACGCGGCGGTCGGAAAGCTGGCGGCCGGAGTGGCCCACGAGCTCAACAACCCGCTCACCGGCATCCTGACCTTCGCCGAGGATCTGCTAGAGGACACTCCCAGGGACGCACCCACACGGGACGATCTCGAGGTCATCACGAGGGAGGCGATGCGCTGCCGCCAGATCGTGCGCGACCTCCTGGACTACTCGAGACAGGCCAAGACGGAGCGCCTGGTCATCTCGATCGTTCCGGTCGTCCAGCGGGCGATCAAGCTCGTCCAGAACCAGGCCTCGTTCAAGCACATCAGCTTCACGATGGACGTGGACGAGGACCAGCCCCGG
>CAZGVR010000396.1:0-4134 GCA_964528945.1 uncultured Myxococcales bacterium | reverse complement strand
GACGAATCGCCGCTCATGTTCCTCGCCGAGTTCGACTGGCAGTTCTGGCATCCGAAGGGCGTGGTCCTCGGCCTGGGCGTGCTGGGCGGCTACTTCCAGGACACTGCCAAGGGGCTGGATCCGGACACGGGGGAGCGCGCCGGAGAGGAGACGGCCCTCAAGGTCCTGCCAGGCCACCTGGACCTGGTGCTGAGGATCGACGCGCTGCCCAGGTACACGAAGGTGCCGCTCGTCCCGTTCGTGAAGGCGGGCCTGTCCTACTACATTTGGTGGGTCACGAACGGCCGCGGCCTCGGCCGCGCCGACGGCACCACGGGATACGGCGGCCCCTGGGGCTGGAACTTCTCGGTCGGGCTCATGCTCCTGCTGGACTTCCTTGAACCGGCCGCGGCGCTCACCTTCGACCAGGAGGTGGGCGTGAACCACTCCTACATCTACGGTGACTTCTTCCTCGCCCGCGTCGACAACTTCGGCGCGCGGAACAAGCTCACCCTCTCCGCCATGACCTGGACCGTTGGGCTGGCCATAGAGTTCTGACCTTGCCGGATCCCCACGTGGTCAGGCTCGAGATCGAGTACGACGGCACGGAGTTCCACGGCTGGCAGGAGCAGCCCGGCGTGAGGACGGTCCAGGGCGAGCTGAGGGCCGCATGGGAGAGGATCACCGGCGAGGCCGCCGTCGTACAGGGCGCCGGCCGAACGGACGCGGGCGTGCACGCGTCGGGGCAGGTGGCGAGCGTCAGGACGGAGCGGGAACCGGATTACGCGCTGGTCCGCGGGCTGAACGCGGTCACGGGCTGGGACGTGAGCGTGAGGAGCGCCTCGCTCGCCCCCCCGGGCTTCTGCGCGCGACGCGACGCGAACGGCAAGACGTATGTTTACCGGATATTCAACGCACGCGAGCCCTCGCCGCTCCGACGCAGGAATCACCTCCACGTTCGCCGTCCCCTCGACATCGGGGCGATGGCCGACGCGGCCGGCCGCCTGATCGGGGTCCACGACTTCACGGCCTTCCAGGCCGCGGACTGCGAGCGCGACGATCCGACGGTGACCATGTGGCGGCTGGAGGTATCGAGGGCCGGCGACGTCGTGGAGATCACGGCCGTGGCCCCGGCCTTCCTCAAGAACATGGTCAGGATCATCGCAGGGACCCTGATCTGGGTCGGAGCGGGCAGGCTCCTGTCGGGCGACGTCGGCGCGATCCTCGCATCGAGGGACAGGGCGCGCGCCGGCCCCACGGTCCCACCGCACGGCCTCGAGCTCGTCCGGGTGTACTACGGGAAGCGGGGGGAGCCGCCCGCGGAGCTGGGACTCGCGGCTGGCGGGGTCTAGGGCCGTTCAGCCATGGGCCGCGGAGGAGACTACGTCGTCCATCGTGAAGAGCCCAGGGCCGTTCTTCTCGAGCCAGAGGGCGGCCGCGATGGCCCCGCGCGCGAAGATCTCCCTGGACTCGGCAACGTGGCGGATCTCGATCCGCTCATGGTCGCCGAGCAGCATGACCGTGTGATCGCCGGTGACCGACCCGCCGCGCACGGCATGGACACCGATCGTGCCGGGCCTGCGAGGGCCTTCTCCGGGCCTGCGTCCGTGGACGGTCGAGGCCGCGGGGTCTATCTCCCTGGCGCGCGCCACGGAGTCGAGGACGGCGATGGCGGTTCCCGAGGGCGCATCCGCCTTCCCGCGGTGGTGGGCCTCCACGATCTCGACGTCGAACCCGGGCAGGGCCCTGGCCGCGATGCCGGACAGCCGGCGCAGGACCGCCGCTCCCATGCTCAGGTTGGGTGCGACGATGACCGCGGTCCGTCCCGCGATCGCCTCCCACCGGGCACGGACCGCGGCGGGCAGCCCCGTGACCCCGACCACGGAAGGGAGCGGGAAGGCCTCGAGGGCGTCGAGCAGGGAGGCCGAGCCCTCTACCGTCGAGAAGTCGATGACCACTCCGCGGCCCTTCACGGCCGCGGCCGCATCCGTGGTCACGGCCACGCCGAGCCGTGAGAGGCCGGCCTGGAGGCCCGCGTCCTCGCCTCCCTGCGGGTGACCTGCGCGCTCCAGCGCGGCCGCGATCCTCACGCCGGGGGCCGTCGAGGCTGCCTTGAGGACTTCCTTGCCCATGCGCCCGCAGGCGCCGTTCAGCACGAGATCCACTCTTCCCTCCACGGCCGTCCGGCCTTACGCTGTCGGGGCAGTTTACACGGGCGGATCGACTATGATAAGCAGAGGCGGTCCATAGCGTATCGGACCCGGTACGATGTGGACCGGAGGTCACAATGTCCGGACACAGCAAGTGGGCGTCCATCAAGCACAAGAAGGGCGCTGCCGATGCCAAGCGCGGCAAGGTGTTCACGAAGCTCATCAAGGAGATCACGACGGCAGCACGCATCGGCGGGGGCGACCCCAGCGGCAACCCCAGGCTCCGAAAGGCCATCGACGATGCCAAGAACTCCAACATGCCCAACGACAACATCGATCGTGCGGTCAAGAAGGGCACTGGCGAGCTAGAGGGCGTCGTGTACGACGAGGTGGAGTACGGTGGGACCGGGCCGAGCGGCGTCATGATCCTCGTGGCCGCCATGACCGACAACAAGAACAGGACCGTGAGCGAGCTCAGGAAGATCTTCTCCAAGCACAACGGGAACCTCGGGGAGAGGGCCAGCGTGGACTGGATGTTCAAGCAGGTCGGCCAGCTCGAGGTCCCCATGGGCGCGGCCACAGAGGACGCGATCATGGAGGCGGGGATGGACGCCGGCGTCGAGGACATCAAGGCCGGTGACGGCGTGTGGGAGGTGCTCACGTCCGCCACCTCGCTGTTCGCGGCCAAGGAGGCCCTCGAGAAGGCCGGGATCAAGGTGTCCAAGGCCGAGCAGGACCGGATCCCGCAGTCATCGGTCAGGCTCGCGGGGCGCGACGCCGAGGTATTCCTCAAGCTGTGCGATGCGATCGAGGACCACGACGACGTCCAGAAGATCTGGGACAACTCCGAGATCGACGACTCGGAGATCCAGAAGATCGAAAGCGCCTCCTAGAAGAGCCCCACGAGCATGAACGGCCCGACCGATCCAGCGAGAGCGTCGTCCGCGGCGCGGGGGAGGCTCGTGATCGGCATCGACCCGGGGTCGCGAGCGACCGGCTGGGGGATCGTGCGCACGGAGGGCAGCAGGCTCTGCCACGTGGCGCACGGCGTGATAAGGCCTCCGGACGGGGAGCTGGCCGCGCGCCTGCTGGCCCTCTCCGCGAGGATCGACGAGATCGTGCTCCAGCATGCCCCCGCGCACGCGGCCATGGAGGACGTGTTCGTGTCGAGGGATCCCAGGGCCGCCCTCAAGCTCGGCCAGGCAAGGGGCGCGATCCTCGCTTGCCTGTCGCGCTCGGGGCTCGAGGTCAGGTCGTACCCGCCAGCCACGGTGAAGCGAGCGGTCACGGGCTACGGGCGGGCGAGCAAGGATCAGGTCGGCTTGATGGTGCGTTCGATCCTGGGGCTCGACCGGGTACCGCCCTCGGACGCGGCCGATGCGCTGGCGGTGGCAGTGTGCCACGCCCGGACCTTGCGCTGAGAGCCGGCCCTACTGGGGTGCGAACGCGATCGGGTACTCGAAGTCCACAGCCCCGCCCTCGGGCGGCGGGAAGATGACCGCCTTCATCACCGCGGAGATGCACGCCTCGAGGTCGGCGTTGCCGACGCTCGTCGTGGTTGAAACGGCCGTGACCTTGCCGCTCCCGCCGATCGTGAAGCCTACCTTGGCCTTGACGATCGGCGTGTCGGTCTTGCCGGCCAGGAACTTCTCGTAGCAGCCGCGCATCTTGCCAACGTGGTCCTTGACCACGATCTTGACGATCGCCGGCTCCAGGAATCCGGCCTTCTCCTCGATTTCGACGGCCGCTGCCGACACGGCGGGCTCGACCGGAGGCTTGCCGGTCGGCTTGTAGGGCCCGGCCGAGGCGGGCTTGGCCTCCACCATGGGGGACCGGAAGCTCACGATTGTTCCGCCGCCATTGCCCGGGTGGATCGGCGCGATCACTGTCGAGCCGTCGGGGAACGTGAGCAGGGCCTCGCACTTGCCCGCGGGGACGAGCATCGTCAGCGGGGCGGCTCCGGCTGCCTTCCCGTCCATGGACACGCTCACCCCCCCGGTCCCGT
>CAZGVR010000395.1:0-4135 GCA_964528945.1 uncultured Myxococcales bacterium | reverse complement strand
CTCGCCGTCTCTCACCCCCTCCCCGGCGCCAGCGCGCCTGGCGGCCATCATGTTCCGCCGGCCGATGATCCAGTGGAGCCCTCCCATGAGCGCGCCCATGCCCACGAAGGCCACGGGCACGGCTCCCATGGCGCCCTTGGTCAGGGAAGGCAGGGGGCGATCCCCGGGATCGCGCCCGAGGACCAGGAAGCCGAGATCGATGGACGAGACGTACAGGACCGACGTCCCTCCGACCAGCCTCTCGCCGAAGACCGTTCCAACGTACTTCCCCGGCTCGGCCGCGATCCTCCGGTGCGCCTCGGCGAGGAGATCGTCGCGCTCGCCGAAGATCGTGGCCTTCTCGGGGCAGGCCTCCGTGCACCCGGGCTCCTTGCCCTGCTCGATGCGGCCAGCACACATCGTGCACTTCCTCACGTAGGGGACGGCCGACTCCCACTCGTAGCGCGGGATGCCGAACGGACACGCCATCATGCAGTAGCGGCAGCCCATGCACTTGCCCGCGTCGTAGACGACCGGGCCGCCTGCCATCTTGTGCAGCGCGCCGACCGGGCACGCGGACGCGCACGCCGGCTCCAGGCAGTGGCGGCACTGCTTGCGGACGAAGACCCCTCCCGGCCGCCTGACGATCGTGGTCCACCGCGAAGAGCCGAGCCGGTCCTCCAGCCTCCACCTGAACGGCACGTCCTCGGGCAGGCCGTTCACGCGCTTGCACGCGATCACGCACTTCTCGCACCCGATGCACTTCGTCGTGTCCGTGAGTATCGCCTTGGGGCCGCTCATACCTTCTGTCCCTCCTTGCCCAGCGTCCGCCTCACCTCTGCGCCCGCGCCCGGGACCAGCCGCCACCCCATCTCGGAGACCAGTTGCGAGAACGGGAGCAGGATCATGTGCGCGAGCTTCGTGAACGGGACCATGAGGATCACGAGATCCCCTGCGAGCACGTGGACGAGCCTGGTCGTGGGGTACGGGAGGAAGTCGTGGGCCGGATGCGCCACCAGCCATCCGCTCGCGAAGATGAGCGCCACGAGCAGCGGGAGCAGCCAGTCCTGCGCGCGGCTGATGGCACGCGAGGCGGGATGGACGAGCCTCCCCACGACGATCGCGAGTCCGGTCGCCACCGTGATCAGCGTGAGCACATCCGCCGCCTGCATGGGCAGGTACGGCCAGCCGAAGCCCACCGCCCTGCGCCAGAGCACGATGTGGCCCGCGAGGAACAGGGGGACCGCGAGTATCCCGGCATGAAGGATCATGGTGAGCGCCGTGTAGACGCCCCTGGTCCTGCCGAGGTGCCTGAGCGGGCTCATGTGCCGGGCCGTGCGCAGCGCGATCTCGCCGAGGTCGATGGGCCTGCGGCCCGCGGTCCTCCGTGCCTTCACGTAGCCCGCCGCCGAGAGCGCGAAGTGGCGGGCCATGCCCAGGACCATCACCGCGATCGCGAGCCTGAAGAGGGGGCCCTGTGCCAGTTCCAGTGCTGCCTGCATGGTCGATACCTCCGGATCCGGATCATCCCTCGCCCTTGACGTCCTTCGCCGCCCCGTCCTGGTCCGGGAACCGGATGGCCCGCAGGATCAGGTTGTGGAGGCCCTGGACCTCCATGTCGAGGCCGTACTCCTCGATGATCTCCGAGAGCTGCTTCTTGCAGTTCGCGCATGGCGCGACCACGATCTTCGCGCCGGTCCTCCTGAGCTGGTCGGCCTTGGCGCGGCCAGCGACGTTCATCCTGAACTCCTTGATCTCGTCGAGCGAGAGCGTGCCGCCCCCGCCGCCGCAGCAGTAGTTCTCGCGGCCCCTGGGCTCCATCTCCACGTAGTCCTTCACGAAGTGGCGAAGGATCTCGCGCGGCTGCTCCACGATCCACCCGGACCTCGCGAAGTTGCAGGGGTCGTGGTACGTGACCCGCTCCGTGATCGCGTCCCTGTCCAGGTCCAGCTTGCCCTCGCGCAGCGCGGCGAGCGTGTACTCGAGCATGGACACGACCGGGAACCGCTCGCCCTCCCTCGAGAAGATGTCGGAGAACCCCTTGGCCGTGCGCGACGCGTGCCCGCACTCCCCGATCAGGATCTTCCGGCCCTTGAGCCGCTTGACCTCCTCGATCTCCTTCCGCACGATCCTCTCGAGGTACTCGTCGTTGTAGAAGAGCCCGTAGTTGATCCCGTCGTAGTACTTCGTCCCGATCGTCCACGATCCCTTGGTCGCGTAGAACACGCAGGCCTGGCCCATGAGCGTGTCCGGCTCGAGGAGGTAGTCGCTGACCGCCGGGAAGAACACGTACTCGGCGCCCTCGACGTCCACCGGGAACCTGTAGTCGATCCCCTTCTGGTCCTTCAGGTCCTCGGAAAGGAACTCGAGCGTGTCGAGGAGCGCTGGCGCCGGGATGCCCGAGGTGTTGCCGCTCGCGCCGTCGAGCTGCTCCCTGACCGCGACCTTGAGCGCCTTGGGCACTATCCCTATCTCGCTCAGGATCCAGCGGGCGAGGTGCGTGACGAGCCCGTGGTCCAGGCCGAACGGGCAGTCCAGGTTGCACTTCCTGCAGGCCGTGCACCTGTAGAAGGCCTCGGTCATGACGTCGATGTCCGCGTCCGTGAGCGGCGGCTCGCCGAGCACGCGAGCGCGGAGCGTCCCGCCCGGCGTGAAGTGCCTCCTGTACACGCGCAAGAGCAGGTTCGACCTCTCGCACGGCACGTCGCGCGGATCCCGGGTCACCTGGTAGACCGGGCACTGGGTCGTGCACCGGCCGCACTTGGACGCGAGCCGCGAGTAGTGCTCGAGCACGTACCCGTAGTTCGTGTGCTTGAGCACCGCGGCGAACGCCTCCAGGAATCGCGGGACTCGCCCGGATCTGTCGTAGGGCTCGACGAAGTACTCTGCCCTGATCTTCCTCGCCTCCTCGGGCGAGATCACGTCGGCTGCTGCCACCTTCATTCCTCCGGGTTCTGGTCCTGCCTCGTTCCGTAGAGGCGGTGGTACTCGCACTCCGCGCACCCAAGGACAAGCCGCCGGTCGAGCGGCGTGGCCTGCCTGAGCGCGAAGCAGTGGAGCGCTCCAGAGCGGTACGCGATGCACTCGCGGCACGCCTCCTCGGTCTTGCCGCGGCAGTTGAACTCCCAGCAGTGAGGCCTGACCCCCTGCTCCACGGCCAGGAGGTCGGTGCTCATCCCGTTCTCCCTCATGAACTCGACCAGATCGGTCGCACGGATCCGGTGCTGCCCACCGGCCGTCCGCTGGGCCTGGAGCCTTCCCTGGTTGATCCAGTTGAGTATGGTGTCGGCGGTGACGTAGCAGTACCTGGCCGCGCGTCCCGTGCTGAAGGCGAGCGCCGCGTCCACGGGCTGACCTCCTGCCTGTCGCTCCCCCCGCCTCGACCGCGATCCCACTGCTCCGGGCACCTTCTGCCAACTGTCCGGGCGCTTCATGCGCACGGTCCAATCAAGCATGTTAGCAACCACCGCTTCCGGCGATTTCGTGGTTCTTGCAGTTTTCAGGCCATTAGCCACCCATGGCCCTTTGTCGCTGCATTAAATTGATTTCACACATGATTATCCTATCGACTCAAGAATCGATGGGCATGAGAGGCCTGCACGGAGTGATGCATGTTGCTATAGGTTCATCATTTGATGTTGCAGGACACAGCACGCAGGGTTATGAAATCACCGTGTACAGCAGGCTCGATCCCAGGTTCACTCCGCTCATCCTCGACGTCATCGACCAGGGCATCTTCACGGTCGACTCGGAGACGAGGATCACCACCTTCAACAGGTCCGCCTCCCGCATCACGGGCTTCATGCCCGAGGAGGCGATCGGCATGCGCTGCTCCGACGTGTTCCGCACGGATCTCTGCTCGACACTCTGCCCGCTCAAGCGGTCCATGGGCGCGCGCAGGGCGATCACCAACAGCCAGGTGAGGATCCGCACGCGCGACGGAAGATCCGTGCCCATCTCGGTCTCGACCTCGCCGCTCGTGACTGGCGACGGCACTCTACTGGGCGGCATGGAGACCTTCCGCGACATGTCCGACGTGGAGGACCTGTCGAGGAAGGTGGACGGGCTCTACCGGTTCGAGGACATAGTGAGCAGGAACCCGGAGATGCGCCGGATCTTCCGCCTGCTCCCCCTGGTCGCGGACAGCCCGAGCGCC
>CAZGVR010000394.1:3110-4139 GCA_964528945.1 uncultured Myxococcales bacterium | reverse complement strand
TGCGCAACGTCCACCTGTACGAAGGGGAGGAGTGGATACCGGTGCGCGAGGCGGTCGGGGATCTCGCGGACCGCTTCATCTGCCTGAACGAGGTATATCCCGAGGGCTTCATGATCCCCAGGCGGTTCATCGGCGAGAACATCATCCATCTCCCCACGGTGAAGACCCACATCTTCACCACGACTACGGGAGCGATGAAGAACGCCTTCGGCGGTCTCCTGAACGAGCGCCGCCACTGGACCCACCCCGTGATCCACGAGACCCTGGTCGACCTGCTGTCGATACAGAAGAAGATCCACCGGGGCGTGTTCGCGGTCATGGACGGCACCTTCGCGGGGGACGGGCCCGGGCCCAGGTGCATGATCCCCCACGTGAAGAACGTCCTCCTCGCCTCCGCCGACCAGGTGGCGATCGACGCCGTGGCGGCAAAGATCATGGGCTTCGACCCGATGGATATAAAGTTCCTCAGGATCGCCCACGAGAAGGGCCTGGGGTGCGCCGATCCGCGCGAGATCGAGATCGTGGGAGACGCTTCGGCGGCTGCGGAGGACTGGAGGTTCGACGGCCCGATGAAGAACCTGACCTTCGCGGCCCGCATGCAGCACAGGATCTACTGGGGAAACCTGAAGAACGCCCTCGAGTGGTCGCTCAAGACCTGGCTCGCGCCCTGGTCCTACGCCTCGTCCGTGGTCTTCCACGACGTCATCTGGTACCCGTCGAACGGGCGGTCCAGGGTCGAGGAGGCGCTCAGGAGCGACTGGGGACGCCTGTTCCACAACTGGGAGAGGCTCAGCCCGGACGAGCGCGGCTTCCCGGACGTGGGAGACGCGGCGCCTGGGCTGTCGAGGTCCACGGCCGGGCTCGTCGGCATGGGCGTTCGGACCCTCGGGACCGCGATGAAGGAGTGACGCATGTGGCGTGAATGGAGGCGCTACGTTCCGGTTGGCGAACGACGGCGCAAGGCCGGGCGGCAGATGGAGAAACTGAAGCGCGGCGGGCATCCGGTGTCGCCGGTGGTGACCGCGGGCC
>CAZGVR010000394.1:0-3100 GCA_964528945.1 uncultured Myxococcales bacterium | reverse complement strand
CCTGGGCGGTCGAGGTCCGCGGCCGGGCGCGTCGGCATGGGCGTTCGGAGCGGCGGGGCCGCGAGGAAGGAGGCGCCCGAGGTGGCGGCGAGGCGAAGGCGAAGGCACGGAAAGCGATGATCAGACATCTATATTGTCTGCCGCCGGGTTCTGGCATATAATCAATATCCAGAGGGTTCTCGCAACCCCCCGTGAACTAAGCAGGATTCTCGCGACCCTTGAGGAGCCTCCTGCCATCCGCTGAGGATGGCGGCTTCCATCGGCGCGGGACGGAGGAAGTGTGAAGCCGGCATACAAGACGGCGCTCATCTGGGCCGGGCTCCTCGCCGCTTTCGTCATCGGATGGCGGCTGCTGCTCATGGAGCCGAGGGCGAAACCCATCCCGTTCTTCGAGTTCAGGACCCAGGTGCACGAGGGGAAGGTCCAGCAGGCGACCATCAACCTCAAGAAGAAGACCTACACGTTCTCCACGAGGACGAAGGAGGGCGTGCCCGACTGGTACCGGACCGTGGGCCCGGTGGACGAGCAGCTTCGCACCGAACTGGAGGACGCAGGGGTCCGCCTCACCTTCGAGGGCGGCGAGGAGGGCGGGTGGACCTCGCTGCTCTTCACGTGGCTGCCCATCCTGGTCCTGATCGGGCTCTTCATCTTCTTCATGCGTCAGATCCAGGCCGGGAGCGGGCGCGCCATGAGCTTCGGCAAGAGCCGTGCGCGGATGCTCGCGGCGCGCAGCAACAAGACGACGTTCCGGGACGTCGCAGGGATCGACGAGGTCCTCGAGGAGCTGGAGGAGGTCATCAGCTTCGCGCGCGCCATCGCCGGGGAGGCCAACGTCCCGTTCTTCAGCATCTCCGGTTCCGACTTCGTCGAGATGTTCGTCGGGGTCGGGGCATCGCGCGTGCGCGACCTGTTCGAGCAGGCCAAGAAGAACTCCCCGTGCATCGTGTTCATCGACGAGATCGATGCGGTCGGCCGCCAGCGCGGCGCCGGCATAGGCGGCGGGCACGACGAGCGCGAGCAGACACTGAACCAGCTGCTCATCGAGATGGACGGGTTCGAGCCGAACGACAACGTCATCGTGATCGCGGCCACAAACAGGCCCGACGTGCTCGATCCGGCCATCCTGAGGGCCGGGCGCTTCGATCGCAGGGTGGTTGTGCACCGTCCGGACATCAGGGGCCGCCAGGCCATCCTGGGGTTGCATGCCAAGCGCGTGCCGCTCGAGGAGGACGTCGATCTGGCGGTGGTGGCTCGCGGCACCGCGGGATTCTCCGGCGCCGACCTCGAGACGATCGTGAACGAGGCGGCCATTATGGCGGCGCGGCGCGACGCCAAGCTGGTGAGCAGGCAGGACTTCGACCTCGCCAAGGACAAGCTCCTCATGGGCACGGAGCGGCGATCGATGGTCATCAGCGATGCCGAGAAGAGGACCACGGCCTATCACGAGGCTGGTCACACGATCGCTGCCCGGTTCCTGCCGAACACGGACCCCGTGCACAAGGTCACGATCATACCGCGCGGCCAGAGCATGGGCTCGACGCAGCAGCTGCCGGAGGAGGATCGCCACTACCTGTCGCGCGAGGTGGCATTCTCGAGGATCGCGGTCCTGCTCGCCGGCCGTTCGGCCGAGGAGGTCTTCCTCTCCCAGCAGACCACCGGCGCGGGAAATGACCTCGAGCAGGCCACGGAGCTTGCCCGCAAGATGATCCGCGAGTGGGGGATGAGCGAGAGGCTCGGGCCTCTCGCTTACGGTTCGCGCGAGGAGGCAATCTTCCTGGGCAGGGAGATAGCCCAGCACCAGGAGTACAGCGAGAAGACCGCGATCATCATCGACGAGGAGGTGCACGACCTCGTGATCGATGCCCTCGCCAGGTCCAGGGCCGTGCTCGAGGAGCACGCGGAGGACGTGAGGCGGCTCGCCGCGGCGATGCTCGTGCAAGAGACCCTGGATCTGCCGGAGCCGGTCCGCTCTGGGCCTCGTGCTGCACCATATCCCGGGGAGGCGCTCCCCGCTCGGCATTGGAAAACGCTCCTTCGACTTCTCCAGGCCCTACGTCATGGGCATCCTGAACGTGACGCCCGACTCGTTCCACGATGGCGGCCGCTACCTCGAGAGGGGCGCTGCCATCGACAGGGCCGCTGCCATGATCGCCGATGGCGCAGACATCGTTGACGTGGGCGGCGAGTCCACGCGCCCCGGGAGCCTCCCGGTCAGCGCGGCAGAGGAGATGGAACGGGTGGTCCCGGTCATCGCGGCCGTGAGGGCCCGCTGGGACGTGCCCGTCTCGGTGGACGCGGGCAAGCACATCGTGGCCGAGGAGGCGGCAGGCGCGGGCGCCGACCTGATCAACGACATCAGCGGCCTCAGGTTCGATCCCGGACTCGCCTCGGTGGCGGCCCGCAGGGAGCTGCCCATGGTCCTGATGCACTCCCGCGACGTGCCCCGGACCATGCAGGCGGAGCCCCGCTACGGGGATCTCAGGGCGGAGATCATCGCCGAGCTGGGGGAGTCGGTCCGGGTCGCGATCGCCGCCGGCGTGCGGCGCGACAGGATCATCGTCGATCCGGGCATCGGATTCGGGAAGACTGTGAGGCACAACCTCGAGATCCTGGGCACGCACGGCTTCCTCGATCCGCTCGGGTTGCCGGTGCTGATCGGACCCAGCAACAAGTCGTTCATCGGAGCGGTGGACGGCGATCCGTCGCAGGACAGGACCGGGGGGACCGCCGCGGCCGTCGCCGCGGCCGTCATGGCCGGTGCGGACTTCGTGAGGGTCCACGACGTCAGGACCATGCTCCAGGCCTCCAGGGTGGCCCACGCCATGAGGTTGGCATCCTCTCCGGGAGGACCCGGATGAACGCGGTCCTCCATAGTCCAGCCGTTCGCCGAGAGGACCCCCTGGGAGATCGCTCTCCAGGTCGCGGACATCCTCATCGTGAGCTACCTGGTCTACCGCATGCTCCTCATCACCCGCGGGACCAGGAGCGCCGCGCTCGCCGTGGGATTCATCATCGTCTGGATCGCGTTCGTCGCATCCCCGATCATCGGCCTCCACACCCTCCACAGGCTCCTGGAGACACTGTTCAGCGAGATGAGCAT
>CAZGVR010000393.1:1678-4150 GCA_964528945.1 uncultured Myxococcales bacterium | reverse complement strand
CGTTCGATCCGTGGAATTTCGCCTTGATCATGCCCGAAGCGTCATCGTATAGCCTTACCAGGCAACGATCGCCGATCTACCAGTGCGTGCCGGACTTGTGATACCCGGTTGCGAGATCACCTTCGCTGCGAGCCGCTCTGGCGGGCCAGGCGGACAGAACGTGAACAAGGTATCCACCAGGGTCACGCTCCGCTGGGCGCCCGGAACGAGCGCGGCGCTCGACGCCGAACAGCGCGCACTCGTGACCTCCAAGCTGCGTTCCAGGCTCACGTCGTCGGGGGAGATCCTGGTGAGCTGCGACGAGGAACGAAGCCAGCCGAGGAACCTGGCGATCGCCCGCGAGAGGCTCGCCGCGATGCTGCTGGAAGCCCTGCGCGTGCCCAGGAAGCGAAGGCCGACCAGTCCGACACGCGCGTCCAGGGAGAGGCGCATCGCCTCGAAGAAGAGGCGCGGCGAGGCGAAGCGGATGCGAGTCAGGCCCGGCCGCGGCGACGGCGACTGACCGGGCGTGGGCCACGGCGAACGCCCTTCCCCTCTCCCGGCACGAGGCCGCCCGCGCCGCCTCCGATCAGGTCGTCGCGGCCCGCCTTCCTGAGAGCCTCGCGCGCGAGATCGTGGTGGGCCGGATCCCAGTAGAGGAGGAGCGCCTTCTGCATGCGCTTCTCGCGAGGATCCCGCGCCACGTGCACGGGCTTCATGGTGGACGGATCCAGCCCGGTCCAGTACATGGCCGTCGCCAGCGTCATGGGAGTCGGGATGAACTCCTGGACCTGGCGCGGCCTGAGTCCGCGACGCTTGAGCCAGAGCGCGGCCTCGACCATGTCGGCGAGGTCGCACCCCGGGTGGCCGCTCATCATGTACGGGATCAGGTACTGGTCCTTGCCTGCGAGCCGGCTCTCCTCGGCGAACATCCCGATGAATCGCTCGGTGTGGGACACGCCGTGCTTGCGCATGGCCGCCAGCACGCGAGCCGACACGTGCTCAGGCGCGACCGACAGATGGCCGCCCACGTGGTGGGCGGCAAGCTCTCGCACGTACGCGGGAGAGGAGCATGCAACGTCCATGCGCACGCCGCTCGCCACGAAGGCCTTCTTCAGGCCAGGGATCGCGCGCACCTCGCGCATGAGATCGACCAGCGGAGCCATGTCCATGACGAGGTGCCTGCACGGCCCGGGGTGGAGGCACGACTGCTTCCTGCACGATGCCTCGACGCGCTCGGACCTGCAGCGCGTTCCCCAGAGGTTCGCGGTCGGCCCGCCCAGGTCCGTGACGATGCCCTTCCAGCCCGGGCTCCTGGCCATGCCCTCTATCTCGCGGATCACTCCACCGACCGAGCGTCCCAGGATGTGCCGCCCCTCGTGCATGTGGAGCGAGCAGAAAGCGCAGCCGCCGCTGCAGCCGCGCGCTATGGCCACGGAGTGCCTGACCGTCTCGAGCGCGGGCACGGAGAGCCCTGTGCCCGCGCGGCTCTCCCTCGAGAACGGGAGGTCGTGAACCGCGTCCAGCTCCGAAGGGGACAGCGGGAGAGCCGGTGCGTTCACAAGGACCCCTTCACTGCCGTGCCTCTGGACCAGATCACGCCCGTTCCACGGGCTCGTCTCGGCCAGGATCGCCCGCGTCATGAGGGCGAACGCCGGCTTCGACCGCGAAACTTCCTCGAACGACGGCAGGACAACGGAGAGTCCGTCCCCCGGCCTGCCGGATGGACAGGACTCGTAGGCCGCCATGTCGTCACCGCCCAGGGGGACAGCCGTTCCGCGCACGTCGCGGATCCTGTCGACCGACTCGCCCGACTCCAGCCTGCGCGCTATCTCCAGGACCTGGCGCTCGCCCATGCCGTGGACCAGGATGTCGGCCTGCGAGTCGACCAGGATCGATCTCCTGACCGAGTCGCTCAGGAAGTCGTAGTGCGCGAGACGGCGGAGCGAAGCCTCGATCCCGCCCACGACCACTGGCACTCCAGGGAGCGCCCGCCTGATCATCGTAGAGTACACGATCGTCGCGCGATCCGGACGCGAGCCCGACTTGCCGCCCGGCGAGTAGGCGTCCGAGGATCGGCGCCTCCCGAGCGAGGTGCGCCCGCTCAGCATCGAGTCCATGTTGCCGGCGGTCACGCCCACGAACAGCCTCGGGCGGCCCAGCCCCAGGAAATCCGCCGGGGATCGCCAGTCGGGCTGGGCGATCACTCCGACACTGTAGCCCTGGGACTCGAGGAATCGTGCGATCACGGCCGCGCCGAAGGCGGGATGGTCGACGTACGCGTCGCCGGTGACGATGACCACGTCGAGCACGGGTATCAGACCGTCAGCTTGCGGTAGACGATCTTGTCGTCCCCGGGCCTGTAGAAGTCCGGGACGCGGGCGATCTCTGTGTAGCCGGCCTTCTCGTAGAACCTGCGGGTGGCGGTGTAGGAGGGCTTCGACGCGGTCTCGACCAGGACCATCCTGCCGCCGAGGACGCGGACCGACTCCT
>CAZGVR010000393.1:0-1668 GCA_964528945.1 uncultured Myxococcales bacterium | reverse complement strand
TTCGACCGCGATCCAGTAGAGATCGAATACCCCCTCGGTGAGCGGAGTGGCTCCCCAGCAGACGTATCCCGCGGGGTTGCCGTCACCGATGTCGGCCACTGCGAACAGGTAGCCCTGGTCGCGCCCTGGAAGGATGGCCGTGTCGATGAGCTCGAGGGCGACTCCCACTTCCTCGGCCGCGAAGGCCCCGGTCTTCCAGAGGAGCGCCTCGAGCGGCGCCCTGTCAGTCGGACGCAGGGACCTTACGACGGGATGCGGCGAACTCGATGACCTGTCCGATGAGCTGCTCATATGTCATGCCGCTCCGCTTGGCCGCCAGCGCGAGCCCGGCGTCGGACGAGATGTCCGGGTTGGGGTTCACGTCTATGACGAACGGCCCCCTGTCCTGATGGAGCCTTATGTCCACCCTTCCGTAGTCGCGGAGGTTCAGGCACCTGTACGCGTCGAGGGCGATCGAGATGATCCTGTCCCTCATGCCCGCCGGAAGCCTCTTGGCGGGGACCGGAGTGGTCCCTGCGAACTCGTCGCTGTCCTCGAACCACTTGGCGGCGTAGGTGACTATGCGGGGCTTGCCTTCCGGGAACTCGGAGAAATCGATCTCGCCGAGCCTCAGCACCCGCGAGCTGGCACCGGAGCCTATGATGGCCACGTTGAACTCGCGACCGTCGATGTACTCCTCGATGAGGGCGGCCTGGCGGTACTTCTCGATGACGTACGACGAGCGCGCCCTGGCCGAGCCGGCATCGCCGGCGACGCTCTCGACCGTGATACCGTGGCTGGCGTCCTCCCTGGAGGGCTTTATCATGACCGGGAAGGTGACCCCGTCCAGCGAGTCGTCGGGACGATCGACGACGATGCCGGAGGGTACGGGGATGCCGTTCGACGCGAGGAAGGCCTTTGCCACCGGCTTGTGCAGGGACAGGGAGAGGGTGAATGGATGGGACCCCGTGTAGGGGACCGATGCCAGCTCGAAGACCCAGGCGGCCGCGGCCTCGAGTCTCGAGTCGCCGGCTAGCGACTCCACCAGGTTGAACACGACCTCTGCATCGCAGCGGCGAACCCTGTCCGCAAGCACCCATGGGTCCCTCGGCACCGGGATCAGGTTCGTCTCGAAGCCGAGAGCCTTGCACGCGGCCTCGACGTGTGCGGCCGTGTCGACCACGCTGCTTCCGGCCTTGAGATCCGTGAACTCGCCGTAGGTGATGCCCCCGTCGTCGTTGTAGAAGATGGCTATCTTGCGTGCCATCACCGGATACGTCGCCTGGTGAGCGCCTGCTCGATGATCATGCCGATGAAATCTGTGTACTCCATGCCCGATCGCCGCGCAAGTATGGGGAGGTCACCGGTGACCGGATTGAGGCCAGGCAGCGGGTTCACCTCCAGGAACTTGGGCTCGCCGTCACGGCCGACCCTGACGTCGACCCGGCCAACGTCCCTGCACCCCAGGGCCCGGTAGGCGGCCAGGGCGACCTGCTCGGCGCGCGCCACGAGCGCCGCGGGGCTCGACGGGGGAACGTGGTAGTCGACCTCCTCGAGGTAGTTCCGCTTCACCTCCAGGGAGTAAATGAAGTCCTCTCGCTTGACGTGGCGCGGCACGATCTCCATGACGCCCACGGCTCTCGCCCCGGGCCCGGTGCCGAGGACCCCGATCGTGAACTCCTCGCCGGG
>CAZGVR010000392.1:0-4161 GCA_964528945.1 uncultured Myxococcales bacterium | reverse complement strand
CTTCTGGTATCGTGCCTTCGCCGGCCATGGCCGGCGCAGGCAAGGACAGGATGGCGACAAGGACGACGGCTGCACCGACGAGTCTCATTCGCGCCTCCGCTGCCTGAGAGAGAGCAAGGCCAAGGCGAATGCCACGGCGGCCCATCCGGCCGCCGGCCGGCCGGCGGTAGGATGCGAGGACAGGGTACAGCCCGAGCACGGATCGCCGGCGAGGTCCACGGGATCCGGGCTCCCGCAGTAGCCGTTTCCCGCGTCGCACCCTGGCACGTGGGTCAGCCAGGTGTCGAGCACGGCCGAGACCGCGGCCTCGCGGACGTCCACCGGCTCGGGCAGGGAGGCGGCCGCGAGCAGATCGCGCCCGGCGGCGTACGCGGCATCGTAGGTGGGCTGCGCCCACTCGCGGTCGCACAGGCAATCGTCCGCGGCCGAGAGGTGGGGAGGCCCGTCCCGGTCCTTGCTCAGGCTGCCCGAGACGTCCTCGATCCAGTTCTGAACCTCCACGATCCCGTGCCTGTCCCCGCTCCTGTACGAGTGCGAGAAGCTGTCCTCGAGGGCGTGCATGGCCCTTCCCATGTGGAAGTAGAAGGTCGAGACCGGGACCCCGGTCTTCCCGGTGTACGCGAGGTTCATCTGCGCCATCTCGGTCGCGAGCGGATCGGGGAGGCCGTCCGGCCCGGAGGCCGCGAGCGCTTCCATGACCTCGCCCTCGATCCATGCCCTGCACGAGGCGACTGCCGAGGCATCGCCCTCCTCGCCGTCCTCCCACGCGGCCCTCAGGCAGTGGGCGTCCTGGTCCAGGGGATCGTTGTGCAGGGCCACCAGCCGGCCGATGTCTATGCTGCCCGTGGCGCCCACGTCGTTCGAGTGCGCGCCGGCCGTCAGGCTGAGCGCGAACAGGTCGTCCGCCACCCAGGACGCGTCCCAGTCCAGGGACGATCGGAGGTGACGCATGCTGCCCTCGAGCGGCGGGGGATCCCCGATCCTGCCGACCTCGTCGAGCGCCTCGGCGGCCCAGTGCTCGTGGCACCCGTAGGACACGCTCGTCTCGATCTCCCAGGCGTCCGCACCACCCGTAAGGAGCATTGCCGCGACCACGAAAGCTGCATGCAGGACGGTCGATCGCATGCCGAGGAATGTGTGACGCAAACCGCGTCGTGTCAATGTCCCGGCGCGTGTCCCGGCGCGTGTCCCGGCGCGTGGAGCAGCGCCACTATCCGCTCGCCGTCCACGGCCACTGCACGTGCGCGGACCGTGGTCCCCACGAGGTCCGGCGTGCCGTCCTCTATCACGACCCGCGCGAACTCGCCGCTCGTGCCGCGCACGCCCGGCCCGGCGTGAGAGGCACGCTCGACCACCACCTCGAGGACCGAGCCCATGAGCCGGCCGAGGAAGGCGGCCCGCAGCGTGCGCGACAGGGCCCGCAGGTCCCTGACGCGGCGCCGCACGTCGGCCTCGGCCGGCCGCCCCTGGAGATCGGCGGCCCTGGTGCCGGGCCTGGGCGAGAACCGGAACACGTGGAGGTAGGCGAGCGGCAGGGACGCGAGCAGGGAGGCGGTCTCGAGGAACTCGCGATCGCCCTCGCCCGGGAACCCCACGAGCACGTCCGTGCCGATCGCGATGCCCGGGGCGAGGTCACGGACCACGTCGACGAAGGGGCGAAGCCCCTCGCGCCTGCCCATGGACGACAGGATCGCGGGGCTGCCGCTCTGGAGCGGCAGGTGCAGGTGCGGGCACAGGCCCGGGCGGCGCTCGCGGAGCATGGCCGCGAGATCGCGGTCCACCCCCCAGGGCTCGATCGAGCTCATGCGGATCCTCGGGACCGGACCGGCCGCGAGCACCTCGCCCGCGAGGCGCCCGAGGCCGGAGGCGGGATCGAGATCGCGGCCCCACGCGCCCAGGTGAGTGCCCGTGAGCACGACCTCGCAAGCGCCGGAGGCAGCGAGATCCCGGATCGAGCGGACCACGTCGCCGGCCGGGACGCTCCGCTCCGGGCCGCGCGTGCGCGGCACGATGCAGTAGGCGCACGACTCCTCGCACCCCTCCTGGACCTTTAGCGAAGGCCTGGGCGAGCCGGCGGCCAAGGGGCGCGAGCCGGTGCGCGAGCCGGCGGCCGGAACCGCGTCGGCCGGCACGCCGGTGCGCTCGCGGGCCTTACCCGCGAGCCTCTCCAGGAGAGGCGCGGCCTCCAGCTTGTCCCTGCAAGGGATCTCGCGGCTCGCACCCAGCGAGCGCCAGAGCGACGGTTCCTCGACCTCGACCATGCAGCCGGTCACCACGATCTCGGCGAGCGGCGCCGCGCGCCGCGCCTCGGTCACGAGCCTGCGGACGTCCCTGGCCGCGCGCGAGGTGACGGCGCACGAGTTGACGATGACGGCATCGGCAGCCGATGGATCGCCGACGATCTCGAGGCCTGCCGACTCGATGGCGCGGGAGAGCGCGAGCGAGTCCGCCTGGTTCGTGCGGCAGCCGACCGTCCTTATGCAGACCCTGTACGCCACGCGGCCCAGCATAGCACGCAAGCGCCCGGGGAGCGGATTCCCGGCAGGCGCCCCTTGAAAGGGGGGTGTAGACACGGGCCCCAGGCGGCTGCTAACCTGGATCGCACCACATGACGGACACGGAAGAGAAGGCCGGGGGAAGGGGCACGGAGCCGACCGCAATTGCCGCGGCCCCCCACGAGAAGACCATGCCGCTCAGCCTCGACGGCAAGCCCGTGACCACGCTGACAACGCGGCCCTGGACCACGCTGGTCACGCTCGGCGTGTCCGCGCTGTGCGCGGCCTCGCTGTGGATCGTGCACCTCGCCGGCAACCACGGCACGGCCGTGACGACCCTGGACAGGCTCGTCGAGGCGCTCGAGAAGGGCGACGTCGCGGCGCTCGAGTCCGATCCGGATCTGGGCTTCGGGGAGCGGGCCGAGCGCGACTCCAGGCAGAGGGGGCTCGAGGAGTACAACAAGATCCTCGCGGCGTTCCAGGCATGCGAGACCGCCGGGCTGGAGCGGTACGGGAAGATCGAGCAGGCCGTCCTGCTCGGCGGGGAGGAGGCCTTCAAGAAGCTGCCGCCGGACCAGCAGAAATCCATCCGCCAGTCCAGCAAGCAGGAATGGCTGCTCAGGCGCGGGCTCGAGGAGGTGGGCAAGGACGCGGCCCGCGGCATCACGGATCCCACCGTGCTCTCGGATCCCTCGAAGGCCGAGCCCGTCCTGATCCCGCTCGGCATCGCCGCGCTCCAGGCCAAGGGCGAGACCGGCCTGCCCACGGCCGATGAGTTCGCCTCGTGGAAGGGCAAGCCATCGCCGTTGCAGAAGGCCGCGATGGAGCGGATCAGGGAGGCCGGGAGCAAGGTGATCGACGGGGTCGCCAAGGACGCCATGGCCGCCGGGCAGAAGCTCTTCAAGGGCCTGACGCCTCGCGAGCGCAAGATCATCTCCACCGACTCGTACAACCGCTGGATCATGTCCGAAGGGATAGAGACCCTGGACGAGGAGGACAGGGCTCTCGTGACCGGCCCGGAGATGTTCCTGGAAACGGCCGACGAGGATGCCGAGGCCCGGCGCATCTGCACCCTCGTGCTGCCGGAGCACATGAAGGCCCTGATCGAGGGCCGGGCGTACGAGGACTTCACGTCCAAGCGCGAGGACTACGTGAAGAGCACGGGCCGCGAGAAGTACTCCCGGTTCCTGGGTGTGATCTTCGGGTCCTGCGACCACAGGGTGGAGAGCGTCGTCCTCTCCGGCGACGACCCGTGGGACCTCTTCAGGATCTCGCACGCGCGTATCCGCGTGGACTGGCAGGGCTGCCCGGGCGCCTCCGAGTACCTGGGCGAGGAGCTGGTCTTCCGGTTCGACGGGCACTCGTGGCAGTTCGAGCCGGGAGCGGCGGCCGCGGGCGGAGGCGCGCCATGAGCGCCGCGGCCATCGTGCTCGTCACGCTCTTCCTGTACCTCGCCATGAGGCGGCGCGGCCGGGTGTTCATCGAGCAGGAGGAGGGCCTGGCGGCCGGGACCTACGCGGTCCTCGCCATCGTCCAGCGCATCCTGACCGGCAGCGTGAACCTGGACGACCACTGGATCGCTCCGCTCTACTTCGCGTTCCCGGTCGTCGTGGGCCACGCGAGGGGCGTGGGCCGCGGGGCCACGTCGGCAATTGTGGGAGGGATC
>CAZGVR010000391.1:0-4177 GCA_964528945.1 uncultured Myxococcales bacterium | reverse complement strand
GCGTGCTGGACGAATCCACCGCCGGCGCCATCGTGCTCCTGGCGATAGACTCCAGCATTCTGTTCCCGTCAGTCTACAGGGTTCTCGTCCGCGGGACGGCAGGTGCTCCCGGGATCACTCGATCTTGAACGTCTGCACGAACTCGGCCTCGGCCGCGTCCGAGGGGTCGAACACGAGCATCTTCTCGAGCGCTCCCTCCATGCAGTCCCCCTCCGGCGTGCCGGCAAAGGGCTCTCCCATGACCGTCGCGTCCTTGACCTTGCCGCTGGGGCCGTCCACGGTCACACGGATCTTGACCGTGCCCGTCTTGTCCCCAGCGCACGCAACGATCCAGGAGCGTGCCTGCTTGAACTTCTTCTGCGGGGACTTGGGAGGGACGTCCGCTGCGACTCCACCCTCGTCGATGCCCTCGCCCTCCTCGCCCAGGCCGTACGTGTAAGGTACTGTGACGTCCTCCCCGTCGTACGGCTGGACCTCTATGGACCTTGCGGCCTCCACGATGCACGTGCGGGTCGCATCGCCTCCCGTGTAGAAGCCGCCCACCTTCACGTCCACGACCTTGCCCGTGGCGCCCGAGATCGTGACGGTCACGGTGACCTGGCCCTGCTGCTGCGGGACGCAGCCCCTCACTTTGGGCGCGAGCGCCTTCAGCTTCTGGTGGATCGCCTTGAGCGGGGGGCCTTGCGATCCCCCGGGGTCGGGGGCGGTCGCGGTGTCGGCGGCCACGGCCGTATCGGCCTGGACCGCGGTGTCGGCCTGGGCGGCCGTATCCGCCTGGACAGCGGTGTCGGCCGCCGTGCCAGCATGGCCGTCGGACGGCGGATCCGCCGATGCCTGCGTACCGCCGCCGTCCTCGGGCGGGTCCGTGCCCGCGTCAGCGCCGTGCTTGCCCTGCTTCTTGCCGCCCTTGCCTTCCGCTCCCGGCTGCACCACGTCGTCGGCCGACGACCAGGGCAGCAGGCCCAGCTCGCCCACGCCGCCCGGCCCGGTCTCCATCGTCCCTGCCGCGCCGCCGCCGTCCGGAACGATCCCGGCATCGAGCGTGGGTCCATCGTGCCCCATGCCCGTGCCGGTCCCCCTGCCCTCGAACCAGGGGACCACGAGGAAGATCACGGCGATGATCGCACCCAGGATCACGACCCCGGTCACGGTCCCGGCGAGCACCAGCCTGCCAGGAACCTTCCCGGGCACGTCGATCTCGCCTTCCAGCGTCTCGGGGCCAGGCGTCGCAGGCCTCTCCACGGCGGTGATGCGCTCCGTGGGGTGGGGACCCGCGATCTCGTCGCTGGCCACGGTGGCGCCGACGGGATCCACGGGCCGCTGGCCAACAGGCGCCGGCCCGGTCTCGCGTCCCGCGACGGAGGCCGGCTCCTTCCCGTACCCGAGCAGACCCAGCGGCGGCGCGCCCTCGAGGCAGCGAAGCAGCGTCTCCTGCATCTCGGAGGCGCTGCCGAAGCGCACGGCCGGATCCCGCGCCATGGCCCTGCGCAGGAAGCCCTCGAGAGGCGGGTGGATGACTCCCTGCGGAAACCGGTCCAGCGGCTCGTACTCGCCGTCGAGCTTGAGCGCGAGCACGGACCTGGGGCTCAGGCCAGGGTACACGCCGAGCCCGGTCACGACCTCGTAGATGACGGCACCGACCCCGTACAGGTCCGCCCTGTGGTCCACGTCGCCCTTGCCCAACAGCTGCTCGGGCGCCATGTACTGCGGCGTTCCAACGATCGCGCCGGTGCCCGTGAGCTTGGCGAGCCCCGGGATCCGCTCGAACGTGCGCGCGAGCCCGAAGTCCAGGATCTTGACGAAGTCCGGGTTGCCCGCGATGTCCACGAGCATGACGTTCTGCGGCTTGATGTCCCTGTGGACCATGCCCTTCTCGTGGGCCGTGTGCAGGGCGGACAGCACCTGCCCGAATATCCGGCCGACCCTGGCAGGCTCCCACCCCAGGCCCGCGTCGCGCATCCGCTGCATCTCCGAGAGCAGCTCGCGACCGCCCTTCACGTACTCGATGGCCATGAAGGGTGCGCCGGTCAGCGGGTTGAACCCGTACTCGAAGAGCTGCACGATGTTGGGGTGGTAGAGGATGGAGATGGCCTTTGCCTCGCGCTCGAACCGTCCCTGCGACGTGGCGTCGAGCGTGATGCCCGCGATCACCTTGAGCGCGACCTCGCGCTCGAGCGGCATCTGCAGGGCCAGGTACACGGCGCCCATCCCGCCCTTGCCGATGACCCCGACCACGAGGTACCGGTCGATCTTCCTGCCGATCTCGGGGTCGGCGCCGGCACCCGGCACGCTCGAGGCCCCCGGGTCGGCCGCGTGCCGCTCCGGGATGTAGTGGTAGCCCTGCCTGCGGCAGACCCCCTCCGTGCACGTGGCCCCCAAGGGCCCGCCTTCCCCGCCGCAGTGCGGACAGATCCCCCTGACCGCGTCATCGGCCATGATCGATCATACGATCATAGCGCGGATCCGTGCCTGACTGCCAGGAACCGCGAGCGACGTCCAGGACGAGGGTCCCCCTACTTCACGTACTTCCCGGGGTCCGCGTCGAACTGCGGCTTGCATGCCGGGCAGCAGAAGGCGTAGTGCTTGCCGCCGTGCTCGCTCCTCAGCGTGTCCTCCTTCACCGTGAAGGTCTCCCCGGTCACGGGGCACGTGGCCTGGGTCCCGATTGCCGGCGCCGAGTCGAAAGCCACCGGGGCCTTGGCCTCCTGGGCTGGTGCGTCGCCCTTTCCCTTGCACGTGCTGATGCCCATCACCGCGAACCCCAGGGTCGAGATCAATGCGATGGATGCAAGCTGTCTCATGTCTTCCTCCTTCCGGTGCCCCGCTCCCGCTCGTTGCGGGGCATCGCCACGCATATAAGTCCCGCTGCCTGCCGTGACACCCGGCCGCTCGCATCGTACACTGTGTCCTGGAGGTGACGACCATGAGGCTCGCGATCCTGCTGGCTCTCCCGCTGCTCGCTGCCACCGGCTGCGGCGGCGACGTCGACTTCTACGGGCACGAGGACTCGGCCGCGGACACGACCGTGGACGACGCAGCGGCCGAAGACGCCCCAGACCTGCCCGACCTCCCGGGCTGGTGCCCTTCCGGCTGGCCGGAATCCGGGAGCGAGTGCGCGGTCGAGGGGGGGACGTGCGAGTACGGCAGCGAGACGTGCTGCGGCGAGACGTATCCATCCTACGTCTGCCACTGCGGCGGCGGCGCGTTCGGCTGCTACTACACGGACGCGTGCATGGGCGCGCCGTTCGGCTGCACCTGCGTCGTGGACGAGGACTGCGAGTACGGGTGGGGCCGCGCCTGGTGCGTGGACGGGTTCTGCGTGCCATGCGACGACTCGGGCAGGACCTGCGACCTGTGGTGCCCGGACGGGTTCGTGCCCGAGCGGAACGGCTGCCAGCCGTGCGAGTGCGCCGAGCCGCCGTGCGCCTTCGTCGGCACGGGCTACTGCACGTGCGACGCCGGGTGCGGCGAGCCGGGCATGGTCTGCGAGACCGGGCTCGGCCGCTGCATCGAGGACTTCTGCTCGGTCGCGGACTGCATGCCCGGGTTCACCTGCGACCAGCTCAGGGGCTGCGTGCCCGAGGAGTGCTTCTCGGACGAGGGATGCAGGCTGATCTACTCGTCGTGCGGCTGCCAGGCGGTGCGGGCCGACGACCCGCGCGCGATGCTGGATCCCTGCGACTACGACGGCGGCGGAGTGTGCGCGTACAACTCGTGCGAAGGCGACGGCGTGTTCGCAGTTTGCCGCTGGGGTATGTGCACCGAGCAGTGGGGACCGGGCTGCGGCGGGTGAGCCGCCCGGGCCCTGCCCCGTCACCCCAGCGCGCCCTCGTCCTCCATGTCCAGCACGAGGAGGGTCCCGCCCGCGACCGCGGCGGGCATGAAGAAGAGCCCGACTATCGGGATGAACAGGAACAGCCACACTGCCGTGCCGAGTCCGGCCATGCGCATGAAGTTCCCCTTCAGCAGCTTGAAACGCCTGCCCACGCCGTGCCCGCGCCGCGCGAGCGGCCAGTCCGTGTAGTCCACGGCGAAGAACACGATGGTGAAGAAGTAGCCGAACGCCGCGTAGAGCACCTGTCCCACCACCGGGAGCAGCAGGGACAGCAGGAACGCGGGCAGCATCACGATCGCGTAGAACAGGGCCTTGGTCATCTCCAGCCGCGCGGTCATGAGG
>CAZGVR010000390.1:0-4177 GCA_964528945.1 uncultured Myxococcales bacterium | reverse complement strand
GACGGCGACCCCGGCGACCTGGGTCCTGGCCGCGGACGCTGGGATCTGGCGTGGAACTTCGTGACGGCGTCATCGAGCGGCGATCTCGAGGGACGTCTCGGGATTATGGCCCGCCTAGCTCCCTGCGTGATGACCGTCCACTGCAACGGCCTCCACTTCGGCGCCGGGTGGCACAGGCTCCTGCACGCGGCGGCACGGCTGCCCTGGACCCACGGACGGTGGCTCGACGGCATGCCGCCCTGGATACGCCGGACCTATGGCCGGGCCGGGATGAGGACCCTGGACGCCGGTTTCTTCGACGCCCCAGGGTGGCCCGATCCCCCTGGCCCTCGCGACATCCGCCTGCACCGCATGGGCGTGACAGGTGCGGAGAGCGGATCCGGCTGGCGCGCTCCCATCGTCGAGATCCACAGGGACGGACGGATCCCGGTCCTTCTCCGGATCCTGGAGCTGCACGAGCGCGTCCAGCCGCCGCCCTTGCGCGCCGTCCTGGCGCACCTCTACTACCACGTGGGTTCCGCATGACGGGGCTGCCGCAGATCCTCTCGCTCCCGGACCGCACGAGGGCGCTCGAGCACGACCAGGATCTCGCACCGCTCTTCCCGCTGCTCCTCGATGAGGCAGGCGCCGGAAGATCCCCGATCGCGGTCCTGGCTGGAGGAGCCGGGAGGCTGGCGGCCGAGCTCGGGGCCCGCGCATGTGGCAGGATCCTGGAGGCCCCGGATCCGCTGGCCGTGCCGCTCGGCGATGGCGGGGCCGACCTCGTGGCATGCGAGCACCTCCTCGCGTGGCATCCCGAGCCCGCTGCCGTGGTGCGCGAGTTCCGCAGGGTGCTCAGGACCGGCGGTCATGCGGTGATCGCGGCCGAGCCAGACTACCACGCCGCGATCGAGCACCCCTCGGGTGCGGCCATCCTCGGGCTGCTCGCAGGCGTGCTGAGGAAGCGCGGCGCCGAGACCGAGATCGGGAGGCGGCTGCCTTCCCTGTTCCCGGCGAGCCTCTGGTCCGTGGCCCTTCGAATCCACCCGCCGCCGGGCAGGCCCGGGCCCTCGGGAGAGGCCCTGGACTCGCTCGTGGCCGACGTGCGGGCCGCGCTCGAAGGGGCCATCCCCGCGGCCGTGATAGGCAGGTGGGAGGGCGAGGCCAGGGCGGCGGCCGCCGACGGATCCCTCTTCCTGTACGTTCCGCACTTTGCACTCGTGGCGCGGAGGCTCGGGTGATCGCGAGCTGCGGGCGGCCTTGACACGGCCTCGCCCGCCGATATGATATGCCCTGGTCATCGGACCGGTTGCGGGAATAACTCAGTGGTAGAGTGTTAGCTTCCCAAGCTGAAAGTCGCGGGTTCGAATCCCGTTTCCCGCTCAGGCCTCGGCTCCCGCCGCGCCTGGCCCGGCAGTGCCGGCATGATCGGGCGATCATGCCAGCATTCCACCCGCACTGGATGCACTGACATCCATCTCCAATCGGCTTGAATCCGAGCACCCGCCCGTCTATCATCGAGCCTCGCTCCGTCATCGAACAGATCATCCGGAGGTTCATTGATGTCGATCGCCGATAGCCTCGAAGCCCTCCTCGCCAACATCAAGCACGATCCCGAGAAGGAGGACAGCTGGACTCCGATCTCGGAGATGCTGCGCGACCCGGCGGCAGTATCCGCAATGCCCGAAGCCCTCGAGATGATCGATGCGGCCATCACCTACTTCGACAAGTACGGGGACTGGGACTACTCGGCCCGCCTCCTCGCTCACCGGGTGGAGCTGGAGCAGGATCAGGGGAAGAGGGCCGACCTGTCGCTGAGACTGGCCAGGATCTACGACGAGTCGACGTTCCAGGGGAAGCGTGCCCGGGAGGCATTCGAGGAGGTCCTCAGGCTGAGGCCCGGGGACGAGGATGCCAACAAGGCGCTCGGCAGGCTCAAGCAGCTCAAGGACAAGTGGCGCGACGTGGTCGAGCAGTACCTCCGCGAGGCGGGCGACGCGGACCAGGCGAGCCTGAAGAGCAACCTGTACCTGCAGATAGCGGGCCTCTACAACAAGTTCGGCGGCAAGTCCAAGAACAAGATCGCCGACGTGCTGCACTACCTGCAGCTGGCCCTCGAGGCCGATCCCGGGAACAGGTACGCCTCCTCGTTCTTGAAGCGCATCCTCGTGGCGAACAAGCAGTGGGACGAGCTCGTCGCCCTGTTCCAGAGGCTCGCGGAGGTCGCGAAGACGCGCGAGGACCGCGTCGACGCCTTGGTGCAGCGCGCGAGGGTCCTCTCCAGCAAGATGGACAGGGGTGACGAGGCTGCCGAGATCTACGCGCAGGTCCTGGAGGTCCAGCCTGGCAACCAGGCGGCCATGGCCTTCCTGGTGGACTGGTACACGGCCTCGGGCCAGAGCGAGCACCTGGTCGCCCTGTACGAGGACATCCTGAAGACGCGTCCCAAGGGGGACGAGGAGATGGCGACCCTCCTGCAGATCGCCATGGTCCACTGGCGCATGCGCGGAGAGATCGAGCAGGCAGAAGGATACTTCCGCAAGGTCAGGCGGATCCAGGCCAACCACCCGGCGGCCCTCAACTTCTACCGCTCCATCTACTCGGAGCAGCAGGACTGGCTCAAGCTCTCCCAGATCCTCACCGAGGCCGTGAGGGGAGCGAGGACGGACGACGAGAAGATCGCCATCTACCGCGAGATCGCCGATCTCGCGGAGACCAGGATGGCCAACGTCGAGAGGTCCATCGACGCCTGGAAGGCGATCGCGAAGATCAGGCCCACCGATGCCGATGCCCTGGATGCGCTGAAGGGGCTCTACAGGAAGAGCCAGAAGTGGAACGCCCTCCTCGACGCGCTCAAGCAGGATCTCCAGTCGAGCGAGGGAAACGTGGCAGCGCAGGTGGGCATCCTGAGGGAGGTCGTGGCCATCTACCGCGATCACCTGTCCCTGGATCCCATGGTCATCAAGACGTGGTTCCAGATCCTCGAGGTCGACCCCGCCAACACGGAGGCCATCGACGCCCTGTCAGAGATATTCGAGAAGTCGAAGCGGTGGAACGACCTCATCGGCGTCCTGGAGAAGAAGGCCGAGCGGACCGAGGACCCTGCCCGCAAGGTCGAGATCCTGCGCAGGATCACGTCCATATGGGTCGACGATCTCTCCAACTTCAACAAGGCGGTAGATCCCCTGGAGAAGATCCTCGAGATCGAGCCCCGGAACGTCGAGGTCATCGGCAGGCTCAAGAAGATCTACGAGCAGCGGCGGGCATGGGAGCCGCTCTTCTCGCTCCTCGAGCGCGAACAGGAGCTCGTGGATCCGCTGGCACGCAAGCAGCACCTCGAGACCATGGCTTCCATAGCCGCCGACCGGCTCGGCAAGCACTCCGAGGCGATCGACCTGTACTGGAAGGTCCTCGAGCTCGATCCCGGCAGCGACCCGGTCATGACCACCATCGAGAAGCTCTGCGAGAGGCAGAAGCGGTGGGAGGACCTCGCCAGGATCGTCGAGGCGAGGCTGGATCGCCTTTCCGACGACGCGGCCCGTGTCCCGCTCCTGGTCAAGCTGGGCGGGGTGTACACCGAGCAGCTCGGCGACTCGGATCGCGCCCTCGGCGTGTGGAAGAGGCTGCTCGCGCTCCAGCCGAACCACCCCAAGGCGCTGAGGATCCTCAAGGACACGTACGTTCAGCGGCGGGAATGGGACGCCCTGGCGGCCATGTTCGCCGAGCACGGGAACTGGGACGGCCTCGCAGAAGTCCTGAACTCCACGAGCGAGACCACGGATCGCCCGGCGGATCGCGTCATGCTGGCCTTCAGGGCGGCAGAGATCTACGAGGGGAAGCTCGGCAACACGCAGCGGGCGATACGCTGCTACGAGAGGGTCCTGGGCTCCGATCCTGACAATCGCGAGGCTGCCGCCGCCCTCCTCCCCGTCTACGAGAAGGAGGGCAGCTGGGCCCGCATCGCCGACATGCAGCGGATCCTCCTCCGGACCGCCGGGAAGGACGACGAGCGCCTGCAGCGGCTCCGGAGCCTCACGGAGGTACTGGGAGAGAGGCTCAAGGACGCGAAGGGCGCCTTCGAGTACGCTGCCGCCGCCTACCGCATGGCACCGGGCGACGGGGACTGCGAGGCTGCCCTCGCCCTCTACGGCGAGGCAAGGGGCGCGTGGCAGGAGCTGGTGGCGATCTACCGCGAGCG
>CAZGVR010000389.1:0-4211 GCA_964528945.1 uncultured Myxococcales bacterium | reverse complement strand
TGGAGGAGCTCCGGGAGGAGGAGCGCCTCCCGCTGCGCTACGCCGCCTTCACCCCGTGCTTCAGGTCCGAGGCCGGTGCGCACGGCAGGGACGTGCGCGGCCTGATGCGCCAGCACCAGTTCCACAAGGTCGAGCTGGTCGTCTTCTCCAGGCCCGAAGAGTCCATGGGTGCACTCGATTCCATGGTCGAGGACGCCTGCTCGCTCCTTTCGAAGCTCGGCCTGCACCACCGCGTGGTCACGCTCGCCGCCGGCGACATGGGCTTCTCGGCGTCCGTGTGCCGGGACATCGAGGTCTGGATCCCGTCCCTCGGCGCGTTCCGGGAGATAAGCTCGTGCTCGAACTGCACGGACTTCCAGGCCCGCCGGGCCCGCATCAGGTACCGCAAGGGCACGGAGGGGAAGCCCAGGCTCGTGCACACGCTCAACGGCTCGGCGCTCGCGATAGGGCGCACCGTGATCGCCATCCTGGAGCAGCACCAGACGAGGGACGGCTCGGTCCGGATCCCGGAGGCGCTCAGGCCGTACATGGGGATGGACGCCATCTGCCGTACGGGCTGAAGAAATTTGACACGCTGGCCGGCGGCGTCTAATCAGAAGCCATGGTCAGGATTCCGCTTCGGGCGGCGATCTGCGTCGCCACCCTGTCGGCCGCCCTGCCCGCACGCGAGGCCGCCTGCGAGCAGGAGGCCGGGGCCGACGGCGACGGCGCGCCCTGGATGGTGCTCGCGAAGAAGTGGAAGCTCGGCCAGGGCGCGACCCTCCTGGACATCGAGCAGGGCAAGGTCCAGGACGGGCTGCTGGAGGACGCCGGCGGCAAGGTGAGGCCGAAGCACCTGATCTGGCCGGTCAAGGGCGGCAGGTTCGGAAGGGGCGTGGGATCTGGCAAGGACGGCGGCCATCAGGGGCTCGACATCGTCGCACCGACGGGCACGGCCATCAAGGCGGCCGCCTTCGGCATCGTGATCTGGGCGGCCGAGCGCAAGGGGTACGGACACACTGCCATCGTCCTGCACTCCGGAGGCTGGGTCACCCTGTACGCCCACTGCTCCAAGCTGAAGGTCAAGCCCGGGATGAAGGTGAAGTCCGGACATACCATCGCCCTCGTGGGATCGACAGGGATCTCCCGCGGCCCGCACCTGCACTGGGAGCTCCGGATCGACGGCGTGATCGCGGATCCCGCCCCGTACGTGCACCCCTCGATCCCTCACCCGCCTCACGTGGGGCCCATGCCCTGGCAGGGCTACACGGTCAAGAAGGGTGACACGCCGGCCAAGATCGCGCAGAAGAAGGGCCTGGACCTCGATGCCCTGCTCAAGCTCAACAAGCTGGACGCGGACTCCGCCCTCCAGGTCGGCTGGAAGATCGCCCTTCCGGTCAAGGTGAAGGGCAAGGAGTTCAAGAAGGGCGAGTACAAGGTGAAGAGCGGCGACACCCTCTCGTCCATCGCCATGCTCTACGACGTCCCCGTTCAGGATCTCCTGACCCTGAACGGCCTCGCGGACGGGGACAAGATCAGCCCGGGCCAGTGGATAAAGGTCCCGGACGGGGCCTACAGCGGCAACGCGATCTCGCAGAAGGCCAAGGAGAAGGAGGAGAAGGATTCCTTCGTCTGGCACGAGGTCCAGCAGGGCGAGAGCCTCTTCTCGATCGCCAAGAAGTACGACACGTCGATCACCGTCATCGCGAACATGAACGGGATCAAGGACAAGGACAAGCTGTCCCTGGGACAGAAGATCAAGGTGCCGGCGCCCGCGAAGGAGAAGAAGAAGGGAAAGGGAAAGGGCAAGGGCAAGAAGGGCGGGGAGGCGGGCACGACGCCGGCGCCTGTTGACGGTGCGGCCGCGCCATCTCCGGGCGAGGCCGCAGGTCCGGCCCCGCAGGCCGGCGGCGACGAGGTCGCCGCGGGAACGGACGAGGAACCGTCTACTTCACCTTGAGATCGGAGCGTATCGCGTCGGCCCTGTCCGTCCGCTCCCACGTGAAGCCGCTCTCGGACCGGCCGAAGTGGCCGTATGCCGCGGTGCTCCTGTAGATGGGGCGGAGCAGGTCCAGCTGCTCGATGATGGCCTTGGGCCTCATGTCGAACTTCTCGCGGACGTAGGACACGATCCTGCTGTCCTCTATCCTGCCGGTCCCGTACGTGTTGACGAAGACCGAGACCGGGCGCGCAACGCCGATCGCGTAGGCCACCTGCAGCTCCACCTTGTCGGCCACGCCCGAGGCGACCAGGTTCTTGGCCACGTAGCGGGCGAAGTAGCTGGCCGAGCGATCGACCTTGCTCGGATCCTTGCCGCTGAAGCACCCGCCGCCGTGCGCTCCCCAGCCGCCGTAGGTGTCGACGATGATCTTGCGGCCGGTCAGGCCGGAGTCGGCGTACGGCCCGCCGTCCACGAAGCGGCCGGTCGGGTTCACGTAGTAGGTGATCTCCTTCTTGATCAGGTCCTTCGGGATCACGGGCTTGATGATCTCCTCGATGACCGCCTCCCGGATCGTCTCGTGGGAGACGTCGGGCGAGTGCTGCGTCGAGCAGACGACCGTGTCCACGCAGTAGGGCCTTCCGTCCTCGTAGACCACCGTCACGTGGCTCTTCCCGTCCGGGCGCAGGAACGGGATCTTCCTCTGCTTGCGCATGTCGGCCAGCCTGCGGGTGACCCCGTGAGCCAGCATGATGGGCAGCGGCATGAGCTCCTCGGTCTCGCGGCAGGCGTACCCGAACATGATCCCCTGGTCGCCCGCGCCCTGCTCCTTGTACAGTCCCTCTCCCTCGGTGACCCCGATGGAGATGTCCTCGCTCTGCTTCTCGATCACGGTGAGGACCGCGCAGGTCCGCCAGTCGAATCCCATGTCGGAGCTCTCGTATCCTATGTCGCGGATCGTCTCCCTGACGACCTTGGGCATGTCGACCCACGTGGTCGTCGTGATCTCCCCGGCGATGATGGCCATGCCCGTCTTGACCAGCGTCTCGCAGGCCACGCGACACCTGGGATCGTCGGCGATGCACGCGTCCAGGATCGCGTCCGAGATCTGATCGCAGATCTTGTCGGGGTGCCCCTCCGTCACCGACTCGGAGGTGAAAAGATAAGTCGTCTTCGTTCCGCTGCAGGTCGTCATGATTCCATAGCTCCTTGTGCGATCCTGGGCCGTGTATCGCGATGTAGTGTACATGGCGACCCGTGTCAACCGCCCCGGCCATGTGGTAGGCTCGCGCGGATGACGGCCCCGGAGACCGTGTTCATCGGCGCGGAGTTCGAGGAGAACCTCTCCTCGCGCACCATGGCCGCGGTCGCCAGGACGGCCGGGTTCACCTCCTCCGTGGCAGGGTTCAACGCCGTGGAGGACACGCCGCTCGTGGTCACGTCCACGCTCGCAGCCAACCCGCGCCTGGTCGGCCTGTCCATGGCCTTCCAGCACCGCGCCCCGGAGTTCCTGCGCATGGCCGACAGCCTGAGGCGGGAGGGCTACGCCGGTCACATCGTGGCGGGCGGTCACTTCGCAACCGCCACGTCGGCCGAGATCCTCGCGAACCACCCGTCGATCGACACGGTCGTCTCCTTCGACGGCGAGACGCCCATGCGGATGCTGCTCGAGCGCCTCGACGATCCGGGCAGGTGGGGCGAGATCCCGGGGCTCGGTCGCCGCGGGCCAGGGGGCGCGATGGTCCAGACCGCCCCGGAGGAGGCGCCGAGGGACCTCGATCCCCTGCCCTGGCCCACGAGGGACACGCCGCTCAAGCTGCACATGGGGTTCCCGTTCACGTCGCTCTGCGGTAGCCGCGGGTGCTACGGCAACTGCACGTTCTGCGCGATCAACAGCTACCACAGGGGACGCCCCGGGCCACGGCTGCGGTTCCGGTCGCCCGAGTCGATCGCCGGCGAGATGGCCATGCTGTGGCACGAGAAGGGCGCCAGGATCTTCTGCTTCCACGACGACACGTGGTTCCTGCCCAGCCGGCGGCGCATGGTCGAGCGGATGGACGAGCTCGCGAGCCACCTCGATCGCCTCGGGGTCGTGCAGCCGATCGCCATCGTGGCCAAGGCCCGTCCGGACGCGCTCGACGCGCCGCTGCTCGCGCACCTCGAGGCCCGGCTCGGGCTCATGCGGCTGTACATAGGGATCGAGAACTTCAGCAGGGCCGGGCTCGAGCACCTCGGCAGGCGGGTGACGCGGGATCAGGTAGACGCGAGCCTCGACGCCTGCACCATGACCGGC
>CAZGVR010000388.1:1731-4211 GCA_964528945.1 uncultured Myxococcales bacterium | reverse complement strand
GGCGCTCGCCCGCACGGCCATGGCCGGCGATCTCGGCATCGTGGGCGACCTGGGTTGCACCGGCGCCGGCGGGACCGGATGCGACTCGGCAGCGTCCGTGCTGTTCTCGGAGTCGCAGGGCAGGCTGCTGGTGACCGTGGATCCAGGCAAGAGGGAGACCTTCGAGATGGAGATGCACAGCGTGCCCATCCACCTCATTGGCGAGGTGGCCGCGCTGAGGAGGATCGTGCTGAGGGCACCAGGCAGGAGCACCAGCGGGAGCACCAGCGGGAGCACCGCGGTTGACGTGGACCTGGACGATCTCAGGCGCTCGTACAGGAAGACGCTGGACTGGTGAGCCATGGCGAGACCTCGGGTACTGGTCCTCACGGGCTACGGAATCAACTGCGACAGGGAGACGCAGTACGCCTTCCAGATCGCAGGCGCGCAGGCGGACCGGGTACACCTGAACGACCTGATCGATGGGACAGGGACCCTGTCCGCGTTCCAGATCCTCGCGTTCCCGGGCGGGTTCTCGTTCGGGGACGACGTGGCCTCCGGCAGGGTCCTTGCCAGCCGCTTGAAGACCAACCTCGGCGAGTCCGTGGCCAGGTTCGTCGAGGACGGGAACCTCGTCATCGGGATCTGCAACGGCTTCCAGGTCATGGCCAAGTACGGGCTCGTTCCGAGGATCGGCGGGTCGCCGCCCGTCCAGACGCTGACGGTCACCACCAACGACACGAACAGGTACGAGGACAGGTGGGTCCACTGCCTGGTAGTCTCGGAGAGGTGCGTCTTCACGAGGGGGGTGGGACGCATGGACCTCCCGGTCGCCCACGGCGAGGGCAAGGTCGTGACCGATGCCCAGACGCTGAAGAGGCTGGAGCAGGAAGGGTACGTGGTTCTCAGGTATGCCAGGCCGGACGGGACTCCGGCCCTGGGCGAGCACCCCTTCAACCCGAACGGGTCCATGGCCGACATCGCCGGGATATGCGACTCCACGGGCCGCGTGTTCGGCCTGATGCCCCACCCGGAGCGGTTCCTCCACTTCACCAACCACCCGCACTGGACCCGGCGGAAGAACGTGCTCTCGAGGTCCGGGCTGGGCTGTCCAGAGGTGGGTGACGGCCGCGTCTTCTTCGAGAACGCGGTGCGCTACTTCGGGTAGCAGGGCGGGTGCCATGGCACGCGGAACCGATCTGAGGCCCCTGCACGATCCGGGTGATGGAGTGCTCCTGGCCGCCGGCTTCATGTCCGGATCCGGGACGAACCTGAGGCGCATCCTCGAGCACCAGAAGCGGCTGGAGTCGGCCGGCGGATGCCCCTTCCGCGTCGCGGTCGTGTTCTCGGATTCGCGGGGCGGGAGCGCAGTCGAGATCGGTGCGGACTTCGGCGTGCCGGTGATCACCCGGGACATCTCGGACTGGTACGCGGAGCGCGGCAGACCCCGGCGGGACCTGTCGATCCGGGGCGAGTACGACGAGGAGACGGTACGCGACATCGGATCCTACGGGGTGCGCTGCATCGTGTACGCTGGATACATGAGCCTGGTGAGCGACCTGCTCCTGGGGTCCTACCTCGGGCTGAACGTGCATCCATCCGACCTGTCGATCGAGAAGGACGGCAGGCGCAGGTTCACGGGCGACCACGCGGTGCGGGACGCGATCCTGGCCGGCGAGAGGACCATCCGCTCCACGACACACATCGTCGAGGGCACGGTGGACGGCGGCCGCATCCTGGCGATATCGGCGCCCCTCGAGGTGCTCGTGCCTTCGGGAGCCGACCTCTCGGATCCGGCAGTCCTGCGCGCGGTGGAGAAGGACAACCAGGACAGGCTCAAGCAGCACGGGGACTGGGTCATATTCCCTGCGACGGTCGAGGGCGTGGCGCGTGGTCGGTTCGCGGCGGACGCGAGCGGCCTGCTGCACTTCGACGGGCAACCCATACCGAAGGGGGCACGGCTGGGATGAGCAGGGGGGCACGGCTGGGATGAGCAGGGTCACGCGTCTCCCCCATCTCCTCAACACCGTCCTCCTGGGGGCGCTGTGGGGATTCGCGTGGTCCACGTTCTCGGGGCTGCCAGACCGGATCCCCGTGCACTTCGGCGCGACCGGGGCGCCGGACAGGTGGGCCCATGCCTCTGCCTGGAACTGGTTCTCGCTTCCGCTCATGTCGATGCTGATCACCGGGATCCTGTACGCGTGCTCGCTGGTCCCGCTCCTTGGCGTGCACAGGCCCGGGATCGTGAGCATGCCGGCCAGGTACAGGGAGGGGTTCATGGCCCTCCCTCCCGAGCGGCGGCGGCCGATCATGGACACGGTCAGGGCCATGCTCTACTGGCTCGCGGTGCCGCCGAACGCCGCACGGCAGGTCATCCGCACCCCTATCGCACAACCCTACGAGCCGCGCGTCAACACGAGCCCGCTCGCGGCCTACCGGTCCTACTCCGAAGACGGTGCGGGCGACGAGGTCATGCTCTCCATGGCGGGGCTACCGCAGGG
>CAZGVR010000388.1:0-1721 GCA_964528945.1 uncultured Myxococcales bacterium | reverse complement strand
ACGGTCAGGGCCATGCTCTACTGGCTCGCGGTGCCGCCGAACGCACTTTTCGCCTGGACACTGATCGAGTCGCACGCAGTCGCCACGGGCCAGAGGCAGACAGGGAGGTTTCTCCTGCCAACCGCCCTGGTGCTGGTCTCGGCAGCGGTCATCATGGCAGTGGGCCTGAGGCGGGTGTTCGGCGCGCTGGAGCAGGCAGCCGGGCGATCGCAGCGAGCATGAGTCGCTTGTCGTGCGCGGTCGACCGTGCCCTGGGGCGGCGCGCAGGTGGGGCGGCACGAGGTTGACTGGGGCGGGCCGCGCGACTAGTTAGTGACATCCCGACGCACGGGCGGCACGAGCCGGCGGCCGTCGCCGGGGTTGGAACGAGGTCTTCCCGGTGACACAGAGGCATCAGAGCGGCGATCGGGCCGCCCACGATTCGTTCGATGAGATGGGCCTGCACCCGAGCCTGCTGCGCGCGGTCCGCGACATGGGGTTCGACAGGCCGACCCCGATCCAGTCCATCGCGATCGCCCCGATCATCGGCGGCAGGGACGTGCTCGCGGCCGCGGCTACGGGATCCGGCAAGAGCGCCGCGTTCCTGCTGCCCATGATCCACCGCCTGATCGGGCGGCCGCCCGGCAAGGTCCGGGCCCTCGTCCTCGAGCCGACGCGGGAGCTGGCCTCGCAGATCGTCGAGCACCTGGGCGCCCTGGACAGGCACACGCGGATCCGGGGCGTCGCGATCTTCGGCGGCGTCGGCATGAAGCCGCAGGTCGACGCCCTGCGGCGAGGCGTGGACATCGTGGTCGCGACGCCGGGCAGGCTCCTCGATCACATGCAGCACGACTACTGCAGGCTGGACTCGGTCGAGATGCTCGTGCTCGACGAGGCGGACCGGATGCTCGACATGGGCTTCCTGCCGGACGTGACCCGGATCCTCGACAGGCTTCCGCGGCTGCGGCAGAACATGCTCTTCTCCGCGACGCTGCCCGGGCCCATCGTGGACCTGTCGCGCGGCCTGCTGCGGGATCCCGTGGCGCTCGACGTGGAGCGCAGGAGCGCGCCCGCCAAGGGCATCACGCACAAGGCCTTCCCCGTGCCCGACGACTTGAAGCCCGACCTGCTCGCGGCCCTGATTACCTCCGGGAGCTACGACAGCGTGCTCGCGTTCACGCGCACCAAGCACCGCACGAACAGGCTCGCCGAGATGCTCGAGCGGCGCGGCGTCATGTGCACGCGCATCCACGGCGCGCGCAGCCAGACGCGCAGGACCGAGGCCATGGACGGCTTCAAGGACGGCAGGTTCAGGGTGATGGTCGCGACCGACATCGCCGCCCGGGGGATAGACGTCGTCGGCCTCGCGCTGGTCGTGAACGTGGACGTTCCGCACGTCCCGGAGGACTACATCCACAGGGTCGGCAGGACCGCGAGGGTCGACAGGAAGGGCGTGGCAATCACGTTCGTGTCGCCCGGGGAGGAGCAGGATCTCCACCAGATCGAGCGGCACATGGGGTCGCGCATCCCTCGCGAGCGGCTGCAGGGGTTCGACTACTCCCGCCGGCCTGCGGAGCGGTTCGAGATCCCGATCGGGGAGAGGATCGCGGAGATCCGCAGGCGCAAGGCCGAGGAGAGGGCCCGGTCCAGGGAGAAGGCCGAGCGCAAGGACGCAGGGAGGAGCGGCGCGGAGGGCGAGAATGCCGCAAGGAGCGGTGAAGAGGCCGGCGGCCGCGGCATCA
>CAZGVR010000387.1:0-4238 GCA_964528945.1 uncultured Myxococcales bacterium | reverse complement strand
GTCCAGCCACGCCATGGCCTCGCGGATGATGGCGAAGGCGTGCAGGTGCTCCTGCTTGTCGTCGAGAATGTCTCCGGTGACGGACGTTCCGCGGAAGCGGCCCAGCCGGAGGAGCCCCTGCGGGTAGTCCGGCAGGAAGCGATGTGGTCCAGATCCTCGAGGCTGACGCCCACGGCGGGCTGGTTCTCCCATCGATGGCGGCCGTGGATCCGTTCGAGGCGCAGCCTCTGGTACTCGTCCTCTGCCATGCCGGACGTCGTCGAGCCGACTCGCTTGTAGGCTCTGCCGTCGAAGGTGAACGGCGCGTGCTCCAATTCCGATACCTGCTGGCCGATGGCTTCCCCTCTTGCGTTCACCCCTATGAGCACGTGGCCTCCCGCGCCGTTCAGGAAGCCGCACAGCGTCTCCCCTGCCCTACGCAGTTCCGCGGTGGAACGCTTCATCTCCAGGGTCTCGGACTCTCCCCCGGCCACGAGGCCATGCAGTTCTTCCTTGTCCAACATGCTGGCAGGCTAATCGCCGTCGGCGGCCGATCTGTGTCCTCCGGCAATTAGGATCGCGGGTCGCGGGCGGGCGCCCGCGACCCCCGGGAGGACCTCGAACCGGAACGTCTCGTCGCAGGCCGGAAACAACCGGCGTGCCCGCGGCGATTCCGGGCTTCTCATGGACCGTACGCTGGCAGCACATGGGAAGGGTTTGCACAGAACTAAAACGTGGTTTAAGTTTCGTGCAGATGGGCAGACAGGAAAAGGGGACAGGGAGACCGAACTGGGATCTCCTGTACGACGCGGCCGCGGCCAGGGAGGGTCACTTCACGACCGATCAGGCTGCGCGCGCGGGATACTCCCCCCAGCTCCTGCACCATTACGTCGAGCTCGGGCGAATCACGCGGGTCAGGCACGGGATCTACAGGCTGGTCCACTTCCCGCCGGGCGACCACGAGGATCTGGTCGCGGTATGGATGTGGGACGGCGAGAGAGGCGTCTTCTGGCACGAAACAGCCCTCGCCCTCACCCCCCTATCGGACGTCCTGCCTGCACGCGTCCACGTGACGCTGCCGCCGTCCTGGCAGGGACGGAGGCTGCGCGTTCCATCGGGGGTAGTCCTTTGGCACGCGCAGGTGTCCGCTCGGGACCGCGTCTGGATCGGACCGGTCCCGTGCACGAGCCCGCTCCGCACTCTGCGCGACTGCGTGGATGCCCGCTCGTCGCCCGAGACGATCGGGAAGGCCGTCACGGACGCCCGCGCTCGCGGGCTGATCACCAGGGCCGAGGAGGGGGAGTTCGCGTCCCTGCGGAACGCGAGAAGCGATCCCTAGGCCCGATACGATACGACTCTCCCGCGTCCTTCAAGCAGGCGCTGGAACAGCGACTGAGGAACGCATCCACGAGCGGTACGAATGGCGATCCATGCCCGATCTCATGCGTGCGATCCGCTCGTTCCTGGACCCGGTGCTCTCCGGCGCGCCGATGGGCATTTGGCATCCCATCTCCTGGTCCTGGAAACCACGATGAGTGCGCCCGCTCTGCACTATGTCACGCCGTGGCATGTCAGCGCCACGCCGGAAACAATCCCATGGCCCGCGGCGATGCCCTGGGGCTTACGACATTCTTGGGCGGAGGATCCTCGTGGGATCGGTGGCAGATTCATTGACCGATATGTTGCCTGGATATATACTGTTGTCCGATATGGGCAACATGAATAAACGAGACAACAACTTGGTGCGTGGGGCACTCGAGATGCTCGGCTCACGGCTGCCGAGTGGCTGGAAGTCGGACATCGGCCTAGCCTCGGGAAGCCGGGACGTCCTGGAGGCGAATACCCGCCTGCGGGTCAGGGGTCCGGACGGAAAGGCGTCGAGCCTGGCCGTCCATGCCAGGCGATCGCTCACGCCTCGCGGGGTGCTGGATCTTCGCTCGCGCCTCGGGGACGATTCCGCCTCGCGGACCGACCTGGTAGTAGCGCCTTACCTCGGCCTCGAGGCCCGCACGCGGCTTGCGGAGTGCGGGATTCACTACGTCGATCTGACCGGGAACGTGCGCATCTCGCTCGCCAGCCCGGGCCTGTTCATCGACGCGCACGGCGCGGACGTGGACCCGGACCGACAGGCCCGATCGTCGCGGTCGCTCCGCGGCGGCAAGGCGGGTCGCATCGTCCGCACGCTCGTCGACCGGAAGGATCCGCCCGGGGTCCGCGAGCTTGCCGGGATCGCGGGCATGGACCCGGGCTACGTCTCGCGGGTGCTCGCGGTGCTCGATCGGCAGGCGCTGATCGAGCGCGGCAGGCGCGGGCGCATCTCGAGCGTGGACTGGCCGCGTCTTCTTGCCCGCTGGTCCGAGGAATCCCCTCTCGAATCCCGCGGCCCGCGGTCCATGTGCCTGGCGCCGCGGGGCATCGAGGCGCTCGTGGACCGGCTGAAGGGCTTCGAACGGCGTCACGCCGTGACCGGCACCCTGGCCGTGTCGGAGTTCGCGCCGGTCGCCGCGGCGCGCCTCGCGGTGATCTACGTCGACGGCTTCGACGATGCCGTCCCGGGCCTCGATCTGCGAATCGCGGAGAGGGGCGCCAACGTCATGCTGATCGAGCCGAGCGACGACTGGGTCTTCGAGGGCAGCAGCGTGCGACGCGGTGTCCACGTCGTTTCCGTGAGCCAGGCCGCGGCCGATCTCCTGACCAGCCCCGGCAGGGGCCCTGCCGAGGCCGAGGCGCTCATCGCCTGGATGCGCGAGAACGAGGGGGAATGGCGTGTATGAGCTCTACGTCGTGGCCCGTCGGGTCCTGCTCGACTCGCTGGAGGCGCTCGGTCCGCATTGCGGCGCGGCGATCGTGGTCGGGGCCCAGGCCATCTACATGCGTGCCGGCGAGGCGGACCTCGCGGTCGCGCCGTACACGACCGACGGCGATCTCGCCATCGACCCGTCACGCCTCGCCGAGGTGCCTCCACTCGAGCAGGTGCTCCTGCGTGCAGGCTTCCAGCCAAGATCGAAAGACAGCGTAGGCATCTGGATCGCGCATCGTCCCACAAGGGACAATCCAAGGACCGAGGTCCAGATCGATCTGCTCGTTCCCGCTTCCGTGAGCCCGGGCAAGGGACGTCGATCCGCCATGCTGCCCGGTCACGACGCGCGGGCCGCCCGGATCGTGCGCGGCATCGAAGGTGTCCTGGTCGATGCGGACGTGATGAAGGTTGCGGCGCTCGACGCTGCCGACGGGCGGGCGTTGGACGTGCGGGTCGCGGGCCCGGCCGCCCTCCTTGTCTCGAAGCTTCACAAGATACACGAGCGATCGACCACGCCGAGGTCCGCCGACAAGGATGCGCTCGACGTCCTGCGGCTTCTCCGTGGAACCACTACTGCCGACATGGCGGGCCGCATGAGGCGACTGCTCGACGACGGAAAGGTGCGTCCCGTCGCGGAAGAATCGCTAGCGCTGCTGCGTCAGCAGTTCGCGAGCCGCGCGGGAGTGGGAACAGTGATGGCCCTGAAGGCCATCGGCTCTCTCGACGACCCGGAGGAGATCGCAGATTCCTGCGTGGCCCTGTCAGCGGATCTCCTGGATGTCCTCGGCGCTTGACCGGCGGACACTGCCAACGTCCTGCGCCAAGCTGTCCTCACCCTCGCGAAGTCACCCGGGTCGCGTGCGAGCCGCCCGCGACCCGCGCGAGGACAACGGGCCGTGACGAATGGACAGAACCACAGGACGTGTGTCACCCAGTAGTCCTTCTCGACGAGTGCCCGCCCGATCCCCGCGTCCGCAGCGACTATCGTGAGAAGGCTCCCGAAGTCCGGATCCTGGTGGACGAACCTCATGCCGCCGCGCCCGCAATGCAACGCTCGACTATCTTCCTGGTCGCCCTCGTCCCGTACTCGCCGGCCATCGCGCCCAGGAGAGCCGCATCCATGCGGCCCTCGCGCACGGCACGGGACAAGCCCGTCTCGATGTCCGCGAGCGCTGCCCCGGCAAGGGCCCGGTTCTCGAGCAGATCCACGGCGTACCATTCCACCCTCGGATTCCTGGGGAAGCGTACGCGGCGCAGCTTGAACAGCCTCCCTCACCGCACGAACTCCCCGGATCGCTTGGTGTTGTAGACGAGGGTCCCGGCGAAGAGGGCAGTCGTCCCCAGGCGCAGCGCATTCCACAGGGGCGGGCCGGTGACTCGGTGTCCGCCCGCCGTCTATTCTTCTGGCTCTTCGCGGAATCGAGTGGGTCACTTGAGCAGCGTCGAGCACGCAAAGGCA
>CAZGVR010000386.1:4003-4254 GCA_964528945.1 uncultured Myxococcales bacterium | reverse complement strand
CCGATCTTCACCAGGCGCCAGTTGTTGAGGATGTACCTCAGGATGTAGGCCTTGATCCACCAGGCGGCGTACGAGGAGAACTTCACGCCCCTGTAGGGATCGAACTTCTTGACCGCCATCAGGAGCCCGATGTTGCCCTCCTGTATGAGGTCCATGACGTTGCGGTAGGCCTTCTTGTACTCGAAGGCGATCTTCACGACCAGCCGGAGGTTCCCGGTCACGATCCTGCGCGCCGCGGCCGCGTCGCCCTG
>CAZGVR010000386.1:917-3893 GCA_964528945.1 uncultured Myxococcales bacterium | reverse complement strand
CTCGGGATCGAGGAGCGGGTACCTTCGGACCTCCTCCATGTAGATCTGGAGCGGCTCGAGGTGGACGAGCTCGGACGAGCCGTACGCGGATGCCGGGACGATCTCGCCGCCCCGCTTCCGGGCCGGGGAGCCGGATTCCTCCTGACCCTCGTCGTCCGGGGCCATGGGCTCCCCGGCGCTGTGGTCGTCTTTTACCATGAGACAGCGACCTGTATAATCCAGGCCGGACCCCGGGGCAAATTCGCAGGCGCTCCGCGGCCACGAAAACTTGAGAGGGCGATCCGCTTGGTACATAGTCGGGAATCCAGCGGGCGGGGGACGGAAGGCAGGAGATGGCTATCCAGAGCGGAAAGAAGTCGTCGGCAAAGGGCATCATCCTCCTCGTGGCCAAGATCGCGGTCTCGGGCGGGATCGTCGGGTTCCTCGTATTCAAGAAGATACTGCCCAACGACGAGGAGCTGCGTTCGATCCACGAGGCGCTCACCAGCCTCTCGCTCGCGACCGTCCTCCCCTGGCTGGCCGGCGCCTTCGCGGTCCAGGCGACGGGCATGCTCTTCACGATCACGAGGTGGCGATTCCTGCTCCGCGGCCAGGGCATGCGGATCGGGTGGTGGCACGCCCTGGGCTCGTTCCTGATCGGGCGGTTCATCGGCTCCATCTCCCCCGGGACCACCGGGCTCGACGGGTGGCGGATGTACGACGTTGCCCGCCAGTCCAAGGCCGTCGCCCGTTCCGTGTCGGTCATCGCGGTGGAGAAGGTCATCGGCTTCTTCGTCCTCTCCCTCCTCTTGCTCTCGACCCTTCCGCTGGGAAGCATCTTCTTCGAGGCGAACCCCGCGGCGCAGGCCTCGTACATGAAGTACCTGAAGCTCTACATGCTCGCGGCCGGGATCCCGCTCACTGCATGCGTCGCAGTGCTGCTCAAGCCCGGGTGGATCGGCTCGCTCGCGCGCAGGATGCTGCCGCCGGGATCGCGGATCTCGGGCCCGGTCACGAGGATCGTCGAGTCAGTGACCACGTACGAGCAGCACAGGCGAGAGCTGCTCCTTGGCGTGGTCTGCGGGTTCCCGGTCCACGTGGCCACCACCTTCCTCTACTTCTTCACGGCGAGGGCGCTCGGCGTCCCGGTAACGCTCACGGACATCCTCTTCGTGGCGCCCATCATGATCGCGGCGACGGTCGTCCCGGCCTCGATCGCGGGCATCGGAGTTCGCGAGGGCGTGTTCGTGGCCTTCCTGGGGCCGGTCTACGGCACGGGCATCGTGGCGCTGTTCGCGTTCCTCGGCTACCTCGTCGGGCAGGCCATCAGCCTGCTCGGCGGCCCGGTGTGGCTGGCCCGCCGCGCCGACTACAACATGTTCAAGGAGATGCAGGCGCGGGGTGACTCCGCGGACGGGAAGCAGGCCGGTCCCGGGCCAGCCGAACTCGTCGAATCCATACGGCAGGAGCCCGACGCCCGGCTGGAGAGGGCGGCGTGAAGGGCATGCCGAAGCCGATGAGGAAGAACAGGATCGCGTCCCCGGCGCGCACGATCGGACAGGCTGCCGCGGGCGGGGCGCTCGGCGGAGCCTTCCTGGGACTGCTCGAGAGCGGCTGGCTCGTGCTCCACACGCCCATGCCCACCGGCCCGGGTCTCTTCGGGTACGGCCTTGCGCTCTACGGGGCCGCGGGCCTCGCCTTCGGGGCATTCCTGGGCATTGCCATGGCCCTGGTCGCACGGATCTCGAAGCGGGCCCTGCCCAGGCCCGAGGCCGCGATCACGACCGGCGCGGGCCTGGTGATCGTCTTCCTGGGGCTCCCGGTCGTGAGGTTCCTGCTGGGGCGCGACGTGTTCATGGAGCGCATGGCCTGGGGATCCACGAGGGGCATGGTGATCCAGCTGATCGTCATCGCCTGCCTGTGCGCGGTGATGGCCGCCGTGGTCGTGGGCGTGCGAAGGCTGCTCGAGCGCGCTCCGGCCTGGGCGTCCAGCTCGTGGCTAGCGCCGCTCGCGATCGCAGCGGTGGCGGCCGCGCTGCTCGCGTTCCCGGCGGGCAATGGCGCCTCGTCGGCCCGGCATGGCGACGGTGGGAAGTCGTTGCCTGGCCCGAACGTCGTACTCGTCATGGTGGACACGCTGCGGGCGGACGCGACCGACCCCTACGGCGGCGATCTGACGCCGTCCCTGGGGCGGTTCGCGAAGCAGGGCGTCGTGTTCGAGAACGCGTACGCGCACTCGTCCTGGACCAGGCCGTCGGTGGCCACGGCCCTCACGGGCCGCTACCCGCGCAGCCACGGCGCCATGTACAAGATGGACAGCCTGCCCGACGGCGTGGAGACGATCGCGGAGACCCTGTCCCTGGCCGGCTACGCGACCCAGGGCATCGTCACGAACTACGTGACCGCTCCCTACTTCAACTTCGGGCAGGGGTTCGACGAGTACCGCTACCTCGAGCCCAGCTACCTGCTCGGCGCGGACGAGGTATCGAGCAAGCTGAACCTGTACGAGTTCCTGAAGAAGGTCGAGCAGAAGGTGTCGCCGAGGACCGTGAAGCCGAACGCCCAGTACAGGCAAGCGTCGGACGTGACGAACGCCGCGCTCGGCTGGCTGGACGGCAGGAAGCGGGATTACGGGAAGTACTCGCGCTTCTTCCTGTTCGTGCAGTACATGGACCCCCACGACCCCTACTTCTCGCACCCGTTCGACGGCACCGCGATCTCCAGGAAGGCCACGCCGAACCCCCCGGCCGCGATGAAGGAGAAGATGCGGGCCCTCTACGACGGGGAGGTCTCGTACGGGGACGAACACTTCGGGAGGCTGATGAAGGGGCTCGAGGGCATGCCCTTATGGGAGGACACGCTGGTCGTGGTCTTCTCGGATCACGGGGAGGAGTTCCAGGAGCACGGCGGCTGGTGGCACGGGGACACGCTGTACGAGGAGGCGACCAGGATCCCGCTCGTGGTGCGGCTGCCGGGCGGCGCGGCGGCCGGCACGAG
>CAZGVR010000386.1:0-907 GCA_964528945.1 uncultured Myxococcales bacterium | reverse complement strand
TACGTGCCGGAGTGGAGAGGCTTCTTGCTCTACGGCGGCGCCTCGCCCACGCTCGCGCGGCTCGTGACCGGGAAGGTGCCTGCCTCCTTCCAGGGGAAAGACCTGTTCCAGACGGGCAATGCGCCGGTCCTCATGGACGAGCAGCACGTGGGGAACGACGTGAGGGCGCTCGTCTACCGCGGCAAGGGCGGGTCGCCGTGGAAGGTCGTGATGGCGAACGAGGGCAACCCGCGAGGCCTTCCTGCAAAGGCCCTGTTCGACCTCGCCGCGGATCCAGGGGAGAAGACGAACCTGGCCGGCGGGAAGGCCGACGATCTCAGGCTCGTGCTCGAGGCGCTCGGCAAGGCGCTCGAGGAGTCGGCGAAAGGCGCGGTCGCGAAGAAGTCGATCGACATCGACGATCAGTCCAAGAAGCACCTCGAGGAGCTGGGCTACATACACGAGGACGACAAGAAGTAGCCAGCCGATACCGGGAACTGCTGACCTGCCTGCGCGATGGCAGGAGCGTTGGGCCGCAGGTGGGGGGCGAGCACCTCGAAGATCGGGATCCGGCACGTGTCGATCAGGCTGGTCGAGAGCACGTTGTCCAGAAGGGATCGCGCGGTTCGGTCAGTAACTAATTAAAACTGCTAAAGGTTTTTGGGGTGCGAGTGACCCTCAGAATGTGCCGGAGACGCCGACCATGACGGTGTCGTCCGTGATCACGGGCGCGATCATGGGGATGAATGCCTCCGTCTCAGTATCTGTCTCGGCGTCGGGCTGCTTCTCCGCCGACTTCTTGGCCTTCTTCTTCACCACGAAGTAGCCGGCCAGGCATCCCGCGAGAGCGGCGGCGCCCACGGCCGCCGGGATGATCATCATGTTGGTGACCTTGCGCAGCTTCTCGCCATCGGTCTTGAGCTGCTCG
>CAZGVR010000385.1:0-4255 GCA_964528945.1 uncultured Myxococcales bacterium | reverse complement strand
CAGCGTTGACGGTCAGCTTGTACTTGAGGAGCTGCTCCGGCGAGACCAGCACCTGGTACTGCTTGACCTCCCCTCCGAAGCTGTTGACCTCGTTGACGCCGGGGATGGGCTTGAGCAACGGTGCGACGATCCAGTCCTGCACCGTGCGCAGCTCCATCGCGCTCTGGCCCTCGCCCTCGAGCGTGTACTGAAGAATCTCTCCGAGGCCCGTGGAGATCGGTCCCAGCTCGGGTTCCACTCCTGGTGGGAGCTGCTCGCGCGCCATGCTGAGGCGCTCGAAGACGATCTGCCGGGTCCAGTAGGTGTCGACACCGTCCTCGAAGATGATGACCACCTGCGAGAGCCCGGCCTTCGACAGCGAGCGCACCTGCTTCACGCGAGGCAGACCTCGCATGGCCTGCTCGATCGGGTAGCTGACGCGCTGCTCCACGTCGATCGCGGCGAGCCCGGGCGCCTTCGACAGGATCATGACCTGCGTGTTGGTCACGTCGGGGAACGCGTCTATCGGCAGGCGCAACCACGCCATGACGCCCGCCGCGATGAGGACAGCGGTGGCGAGGAGCACGAGGAGCCGGTTCTTCAGAAGGAATGTGATCTGTTTCATGGCGGTCTCCCTTCAGTCCGCGCAGCCCGCGCCCATCTTCGAGCGCAGGACGTCGGACTTGAGCAGGAATGCGCCCTCGACCACGATCTCCTGCCCCGAGAGGACTCCGTCCAGCACCTCGATCCACGAGGCGGTCCTCCGTCCCACTGTCACCCTCCGCCTGATCCAGTAGTCGCCCTCGAGCCGGACGAAGACGAACTCCTGTCCCTCGTCCGACATGAGCGCCGATGCCGGCAGGGCCGGCACGCCGCCCTCCTCGACCATGATCAGGCTGACCGCGCCGAACATCCCCGGCCTCAGCCTCCCGTCCTCGTTGGGCACGAGCAGGCGGATCTTCACGGTCCGCGCGCTCTCGTCCATCACGTCCCCGACCATGTCCAGCTCCGCATGGAACGCCTCCCCGGGAAATGCGCTCACCGAGATCGACGCCCTCGCGGTCCCGGCCTTCCAGTGATCGAGGACCGTCGAGAGATCCGACTCGTACACGTCGGCCCAGGCCCACAGCGTGGACAGGTCGCTGACCGTGAGCACGTGGGTTCCGGCCTCGATCGTCTCGCCCTGGGGGGCGTGCATGTCGATCACCTTCCCCGCGATCGGCGAGGTGATCGGGAGCAGGCCGAAGCCCTTGCCCTTCCCGGCCTTGCCCATCTGGCCCGGAGCGACCCCGAGGAGGAGCAGCTTCTTGCGGGTCACTTCCAGGGCGATGGCCGCGGCCTGCCATGCCAGCTTGGCCTCCTGGAAATCGCGGTCCGACGTGACCCCGGCCGCGACCAGCTTCTCCTGCCGCTCGAACGCCTTTCGCGCGACCTTGAGGGCCGAGGCCGCCTCGAGATAGGCCGCTCCGGCCTCGCCGACCTCCACGCTCTCGATCTCCAGCAGCACGTCGCCCGCCTCGACCTCCTGTCCGAGGTCCGCGAACACACGCTTCACCGTCCCCGTGACGCGGGGTGCGATGTGCGCCGTCCTCGAGTCGTTCGTGCGGATCTCGGCCGTGAGCTTCAGTGGATCGTCCAGAGACATCGCCTCCACCGTTCCCACGGAGATCACCCCGTCCTTCATCAGTTGTTCCGGCACCTCGACCACGCCCACCTCGTACCTGCATTCGTCGCACGTGTACGTCTTCACGCCGTGCTCGCACTCGCGCTCGAGCAGCTCGTCGACCGGGACGTCCATGTCCGCGCCCGACTCCTCCTCCCCTCCCTCTGCCGCGGCATGGCCTTCATGGCCGCCGGCGGCCCCGTGGCCTCCCTCGGACTCGTCTCCGGCCGGCTCGCCGCTCTCCCTCTTGCACGACACCGCCAGCGTCACGGACAGGACGCACGCAGCCAGCGCAGGGATCGATCTCTTCCTCGATGCCGTGCTCATTGCCCGATCCTCCCTTCCAGCGCCTCGAGACCGGCGATGGCCTGATGATGCTCGTGCAGCGCCTCCAGCCGTTCCTCTTCCAGCTCCAGGATCCAGCGGCGGGCGTCGATCACGTCGAGCAGGTCCGCCTCGCCCACGAGGAACGCCTTCTCCACACCCGAGGCCGCCTTCACGGCGGCCGGCACGATCTCGTCGCGATACGAGATCGCCACCTCCGCCCACATCTCAGCGGACGCGTGCAGCTCGACCGCCGCCGACTGGACCTGCTTTCCGACCAGGCTCTCTTCGGCCTTGGCCCCGGCGAGCTCCGCCTTGGCCAGCGCGACGCCGCCCTTGTTCCAGTTCCACAGGGGGAGCGAGATGCCGATGATCCCTCCCCAGCTCGAAAGGTCGGTCTCCTGCGAGAAGAAGGCTCCGGCCGAGAGGTCAGGGAAGGCCGCGCCCTTCTGGGCGCCGACGTTGGCCTCGGCCTGCCCGACGGCGGCCGCGGCGGCCAGCACCAGCGGGTGATCCGCGGCGATCTTCTCCAGCACGCTCCCGAGATCCGGCACGTCCTCGACCGCGTCGAACTCGAACCCGACGGTGAATCCCTCTGGGAGCTCCCCGCCGAGCCACAGGGCGAGCTGTTCCCGGTGCAGCCTGGCCAGGACCGACGCCTTCTCTTCCGCCACCTCGATCTTGCCGATCTCCACGTCGAGCCGGTCCATCTCGATGGCGGCCGACTCCTGGGCGGCGACGCGCGCCTCGATCGCGGCCGCGAGGTCCCGCATGGCAGCGCTCCTGGCCTCCAGCATCGCTTCGATGGCCTGGTCGCGCGCCACGGCCAGGAACATCCGCCTCAGCTCCAGCAGGATCTCCAGGCGTGCCGCCTCGGCCTGCCAGCCGGCTGCCTCCACGCCGAGGGCGCCTGCCTTTGCCAGCCATGCGTGCTTCGCCGTCCATCCCAGGGGGACCGTGAGGGACAGGCTCCACACTAGCTTGGCGTCCCCGGGCCCGTTCGGGATGCCCTGGCCCATCTCCAGGTCGAGGTCGGGGTTCGGGACCTGCTTTGCCTCGGCCGCGGCCGCGCTCGCCAGGGCGATCTTCACCTTCGCGCCGGCAGTCCCGGGATGCTGCCCGACGAGCGCCACGATCTGTTTCCACTCGATGGCGGACGAGACCTGCGCCTCGGCAGTCCCGGCCCCGGCAGTCCCGGCCCCGGCGATCAGCGCCGCCATCGATGCAGATGCGAGTAGGGATCGTTTCATGGTGCACCTCCGCCCACACCGTCTTTCGTCGATGCGGATCTTCCCGGGTGCCGCGAGGCACCCCTTCGCTGTCACGAGGTCAGCTGATGCGGGTCGGGCGGGGCGGTCGGTAGATCAGGCTCTGATGCTCCTCGCTGGAAGGCGTCTCGTCTCCCCATGCAGGCTCGAGGCTCGGCGTGTCCACGGAGTCGGCCGGCGAATCTGTCAGCGGGACGATCTTCGCGTGCCACGGGCAGCAGCTGCACGAGCAGCAGTCGTCCAGGCCGTCGCACTGGGTCGTTCCGGTCTGGCCGCAGGCCGCGTGGTGCCCGGCAGCCTCGGCGCGGCCAGGCTGGACGGATCCGGGCACCAGCAGGGTTGCCACGGCAAGGATGATGGGCACGGCGAACAGCATACTTCCGTCATTTAGTGCACTCGACGGGTAATGTAAAGGACCCCCGTCGGCCGCTCAGCGGCGGTATACTTTTTTTTTTAATGATACGGCGACCACCGAGATCAGCAAGGTCCGGCCGTCGAAGGCGTAGATGATCCTGTACGTCCCCACCCTCAGCCTGCGCAGGCCCTTCCATTCCGCGCTGAGCGGCTCCCCGCGGAGCGGTGACGCGGGCAGCGACTCCACGGCCAGGACGATGCGCTTCTGGTCGTCGCGCGTCAGCTTGGCGAGCTCCTTGACCGCTCGGCGCTCCCACCTAATCGAGACCGAGCTCACGCTTCACCGCGTCGTGGTCGGTCCACTCGGCACCGGGATCCCGGATCCGCGCCAGGGCGGTCTCGATGTCGTCGCGCTCGTCCAGGAAGCGCTCGATCGCCTCGACGATGCAGGAGCTCTTGGATCTCCGGGTGTTCTTGGCCAGGCGAGCGAGCCGCGCGGCCAGATGGTCGGGCAGCCTGACTGATTGTGTGCTCATGACATGCTCCGGTATCATTGTAATACATCGGTGCGGAACCGGCAAGCCGCCCGCAATCTCCCCAATCCCGCGCCAGCGCGCGGGATGGCTTGCCCTGCTATCCCTGAGTGTCACCGCGGCCCTCTTCGTGG
>CAZGVR010000384.1:2534-4262 GCA_964528945.1 uncultured Myxococcales bacterium | reverse complement strand
TCCTGCTCGACCTCCTCCTGCGTCTTTATAGTGACGTCTATGTACTCGAGGAAGAACGCGAGCCCCACGCCCGCCATGAGCCCGATGATGAGCGCGAGCAGTATGTTCAGCTTGACCCTGGGCTTGGACGGCGACTTCGGGGTCAGGGCCCTGTCGAGGATGAGGATGTTGTTGCGCTTCAAGATCTGCTGCAGGCGGGCGTCCTCGCTGCGCTCGAGGAGCAGCGTGAAGGTCCGCTTGTTCGACTCGTTCGTCCGGAACAGCGTGTTGTACTCGATCTCCTTCAGGTTCATCTCGAGGCCCTTCCTGTTGATCTCCTCCAGGGCGGCGAGATATCCCTCCCCGGCCTGCAGCGCCTCCTTGTACTGCGGCTCGATGGCCTTGAGCGTGTTCTTGACCTCGCGGTCTATGTTCTTCTGGATCTCGGTCAGCTTGGCGTCGATCTGCTTCATCTCCGGCCAGTTCACGTCGTGGTCCTCGGCCAGCTTGCTCTTCTCCTGGGCCAGGGTCGCGTACTGGCCCTTCAGGTTCTGGATGAGCGGGCTGTCGAGGAGCGGCGTGATGGGCATGGAGAGCGGGTCCTTGGTCGAGATGGACTCGATCTGCGACTTCTGCGCCTTGAGCTCGATCCGCTTCTTCTTGACGTCCCCGAGCCCCTCGGTGAGCTTCGATATCTCGTTCGAGAGGTAGTTCTGCCTGTCGTCCAGCGAGACCGACAGGATGTTGTTGTCGGCCTTGAACCCGTGGAGCGCCTCCTCGGAGGTATGGAGGTCCTTGGCCTTCAGGTCCAGCTGCACCTGCAGCCAGTTGGACGCGTCGATCGTGGAGGACTGCACGTGCTCGATGTTGTGCTGGATGTACGCGTCGGCCAGCGAGTTGACGAGCTTGCGCGCCATCTCGGGATCCGGGTGCTCGATCGAGACGTTGACGAGCCTGCTGTCCTTCACGGGCTCCACGATGACCATGGCCTGCAGCCTGCGCGAGGCCTCGTCCACGGTGATGGGCTTCACCTTCCTGCCCGGGTCCTTGAGGGCCGGAATGGGATCCACGAACTTCGGGGTCGTGTTGAGCTGCTGGCCCTTGACGACCCTCTCGGCCACGTTCCTGCTCTTCAGGACCTTGTACTGGGTCTCGTAGTACTCCTGGTTGGTCCAGTAGGAACCGGTGCCGAGCTCGGAGACCTCCTCGACCTCCCTGCCGAGCACCTGCGGCGCGCGCGGCTCGATCTGGATCACGGTGGTCGCCTTGTAGATCTTGGGCAGCCGTAGCGTGTAGAACGTGACTCCGCCCACCACCGCGATGGTCACGAGCAGGATCTGCCACAGCCGCTTTACGACTATCCGGAGGTAGAGCCGGACGTCTATCTGCCGTTCCTCGTCCGCACCCTCGCGGGGAGCGCCGCGTCCGAGGAAGCTCCGTGTTTTAGGCTCGGCAGACATGATCCAGGTTTCGTCTTTCCCTGGTTCCTATGTATGATCGAATCGATCCATCGTTCATGAGCCCCCCCTGCGACCCGCCGGACGCGAGTACCGCGGGTGGGTGCATGGACGGAAGCGGTATTTTATTCGAACATCCTGCGGTTGTCCATTGCGGCAGCCCCGTGCCGGGGCCCGGACCCTCTTTGGTCCGACCGGGCGGTATTGACACGGCCGCAGGGGGGATGGTAATTTTCGCGACGCCCGTGAGGGTCTCGGTCGTACATCCGCGAGGTTTGATACATGAAATATC
>CAZGVR010000384.1:0-2524 GCA_964528945.1 uncultured Myxococcales bacterium | reverse complement strand
CTGCCGAGGCGCATCCCGCGGGCGGCAGACCCGGCTCTCGCCGCCGGCCAGGCGAGCGCCGGGGGGCTCAGGGGCAAGGTGGCGCCATCACCCGAGTTCCAGGAGCACTTCAAGGCAATCACCGAGGCCAGCGGCGAGGAGAAGATCGATTTCTACTGGAAGGTCGAGAACGGCGTCCTGCCGGTGAACCCGCCCAAGCTGGACGTGAAGAACAGGATCGGGATCGCCCTGTTCCGCAAGGAAGGCCAGCAGTCGTCCGGCTTCGTCCCGGTCCATCCCGAGATCAAGGGGGCCATGATGGTCCCGGGGACCGTGGTCGCGACGCCCAAGACCACCATCAAGTTCTTCAATGCCGATCCGTTCGTGCACCAGCTCTACTCGGAGGACCTCGGGAAGCTGTTCCCGCCGGAGCTGCAGAGCTCGCAGCAGACGCGCCAGATCCAGTTCATGAACCCGGGCGTCTACGAGGTGAAGTGCAACACGACGCCTCACCTCGCGGGCTACGTGGTGGTGGTCGATGGCGTGGTCGCCTTCAAGACGCCCGATGCCGAGGGCAACTTCGTCTTCGACGCGCTGGAGCCCGGCGACTACGTGCTCCGGGTGTACTTCGACGGGCAGGAGGTGGCGACGCAGGCCGTGACCGTGGCGGACAGCGACAAGGAGAAGGACTGGGCCATGGTCGAGGTGAAGCTGCCCGTGCCCGGCAAGAAGCCGGCCGGGGGGGACAAGAAGGAAGGCGAGGGGGATCAGCAGCCGGCCAAGCCTGCGGGAGAGGGGCAGCCGGCAAAGCCGGCCGAGCCGTCCGGGGGCGCGGGCAAGAAGAGCGACAAGCAGTAGCCGGAGAAACGGGTTCAAGATGTTTGTATCCAAATTCTGGAACTTCCTGCTGGCGTTGGTGATCGCGCTGCTCGTGGTGATCATCCTCCTCGTGCCCGTGTCGGTGAACGAGGCCAACCTGGGCAGCACGGGCTCGGTGCTGCAGAAGGACAGGATCCAGCTCGAGGCGGTCCTCAAGATGGAGGCGCGATCCAGGATCGACGCCACCATCGCCTTCGCGGTGGATCCCGACGTGCGCAAGCACCTCGCCATGGTCGGCGGATTCAAGGAGGGTGAGAAGCTGACCGGCGAGGAGCAGGACGCGATGCTCGCCGGCCTCAGGAAGATCAACGAGAGCCTGGGGCCGCTCGCGGCCGACATCCTCTTCGTCGTGGACATGAACGGGATCGTGGTCGCGCAGATCGGCGAGAACGAGAGGACCTCGGGCTACAGCCTCGCCGGGTTCCCGCTCGTGGACAACTCCATCCGCGGTTACCTGCTGGACGATTCGTGGGTCAGGGACGGGAAGCCCTACCGGATGGCCGCCAGGCCCGTGATCCACCAGGGTGCCTACATCGGCGCGGTGGTCCACGGCAAGCGCATGGACGAGTCGCTGGCGCAGCTCCTCTCCACGGCCACGGGCGCCCAGGCCGCGCTGTTCGTGGACGGACTGGTCACGGACAGCGAGATCCCGGCCGCCCCGGCCGGGGCGGGCGCCAAGGCCCCGGCCGCAGGTGAATCGCCGGCGGTGTTCCACCCGTCCGACAACGACATCAACAAGTGCCTGGCCGAGAGCCTCTTCAAGGACCCGGCCTACGTCGAGAAGGGGCGCAGCGGCCTCGTGCTCTGCGAGGGGACCGGCGAGAAGGGAGCCGCGATACAGTTCTACGCGTCCGCCGTGAAGTTCGTGGGCGAGGCCCGCAACAACGACGCCGGGGTGGTCATCACGCGGACCGTGCCCGCGCGCATAAGCCTCAGGCAGTTCCTGATGGCGCCGGAGCGCAAGGCCGAGATCAAGTCCCAGAAGATGATGCTCTCGTTCGTGGGCGCCGGCATGCTCGTGCTCGCCGTGCTCGGCTTCTTCATCGTCTACCTGGAGGGGGACCGGCCCAAGAAGCGGTTCCTGAAGGAGGTCGAGAACATGGCCTCCCGCGAGGGCGAGAGGCTCAACATCTACCTCTTCCGCGGCAAGTACCGGAAGATCGCGGACGCCGTGAACAGGGCGATCGACAGCGCGGTCCAGGTCCTCGTGTCCAAGGCGACGGCAGACGCCCCGAGCGTCGACAAGATCCTGGGGCCGAAGGGCGGCGGCGTCGAGCCTCGCCTCTCCAAGCCGCGGTTCGAGATCCCCGAGAAGCTCAGCCTCGACGACGTCGCGCCGCCCCCGCCCGGCGGGCCGGCCAAGCACGCGGCCGCGCCGGCCCCGGCCGAGCCGCTGTCGCAGCCCACGACCCCTTGCAGGCCGCCTCCGCCGCGGTCGCCGATGCCGCCGCCCGCGCAGAAGCAGGCCGCGCCGGCCTTGCCGCCGGTGCCGCCCAAGGCTCCGCCCGGAGCCCCGCCGGCCATGCCTCAGGCACAGCCCGCCGCGGCCCAGGCCGACGCCCCGGCCGAGGAGGACCTGGAGACCAGGTACAGGCGGATCTACAAGGAGTTCTTCGACCTGAAGACCGCCGGCGGCGCGTCCACCGAGGGCCTGACCTTCGAGCGC
>CAZGVR010000383.1:0-4264 GCA_964528945.1 uncultured Myxococcales bacterium | reverse complement strand
ATGGCGAAGAACAGATGCGGCCGTGCTGACCTGAAGAAGACAGTCGCACTGAGACAGAACGAGATTTTCCGGGATCTGCTGATCAGATGGGTGCCCAACGTCTTCCGGTACAAGACCGAGCGAGACGTCTACGACAGGGTCCTCGAAAAGCGGGGCTTGAGCGCCAGGCTGGAGTCCTTCAAGGATATCTTCGAGAGATATTCAACACTGGTCGGGGATCTGCATGGCGTAGGGCTTTCGGAATCCTCGCGCCGGATCACTAGCGTGCTAGCAGCGATCGGGCTGTTCAGCAGCGCTACAGACTTGCCGGATTTCCTGGAGATGATGGGGCTGCATGTTGGCAACGTGGTCGCACCGGAGCACATCGTATGGGGCACGATCATCGGAGCAGTGATCTTTACACTGGACGCTGTTTTACCAGGCGGTATCACTTCCTGGATAGGAATCCTCTCCGGCAGTATTCGAAAGGAATTTTCGCAAGAGAACAAGCAACTCGATGATCAGCAGAGCAATCACACCTGCCCGTCGGATTCGACCGACAATTCCAGACGACCTGACTCGGGGACCGGGGGGGGTGAATGCACCTGATGATTGGGGGGGGAATACTCGTGGGAATCGGCACACTCGACTAATCATCGGTCGACCTGCCCTCATCTACCCTGGGAGGCATGCGGTTCAAGGCCGACCCGGCGCACTTGGCCCACCCCTTCTCCACGAGGACGGCCATAGCAAGCGGGTGTCCCGGCCGGCCATGACGCGGCGATGGGTGGAAACGACCGGGCTCGCACGGCCGATACTCCGACATGGCGAGAAGAGCACGGCGCTTGAACGAGGGAAGATGCGGGCAACTGCGACTGCCGGTCGAGCCCACATGGGGCGGCCGCAGGCTTGGTGCGGGTCGCAAGCCGTCCGGTCCAAGGGCCGGGGTACCGCACCGCGCCAGACCGGCGTTCTGCCCTCGTCATCCGGTCCACGTCACGCTGCGCTCCGTCCTGGGCTGCCTTCGCACGCCTGGCGTGTTTCCGGCCCTGGCGTGTGCCATCGGAACCTCCACTTGCGCCGGCTTCCGGGTGATCCACTTCTCGGTGCAGGCCGACCACGTGCACCTGCTGATCGAGGCCCTCGACAGGGCCGCGCTGCACGCCGGCATCCGCGGCCTGCTCGTGAGGACCTCGCGCGCTGTGAACAGGAGGCTGGGACGATCGGGACCGGTCTGGATCGGTCGATACCATCGCCACGACCTGCGAACTCCGCGCGAGGTGCGCAACGGCCTGTGCTACGTGCTGCAGAACTGGAAGAAGCACATCCGTGACGCACGCGGTGTAGATCCCTTCTCCTCGGGCCCCTGGTTCAACGGGTGGAAGGAGATCGGCAGCATGGAGCGCGCAAGCTCCACGAGCGAGCCATCACCTGTCGGGGTAGGCACGTCCACCGTCGGAGACGGCTGGTCCACTACCGTCGCGTCCCCCGTCGACCCGCCGAGGACCTGGCTTGCCAGGACAGGCTGGAAGAGGCACGGCCTGATCTCCTTGCACGAAGCTCCCGGGTCCCCGGGCCAACCGCGGTTCGCGTTGCTTGCGCGGTGAACATAGCTCGCGTGCCGAATAGCGATTTCATGGAATGTATCCATTTCCTTTCAATCTCGGCCATTTCAATTCAAGGCACCTTCGTCCTCCCGCTGCTCGTCCAGCCGGTGCATAACGTCTTCGCTCCAGGCCCCGCAGGAGCAGGCCCATGAGAGTTGCGCTAGGAAACTCGTTTCGCACGGCAGGGACCGGCATTCGCGCGGCGGAGCTGGCTGGAGGGCGTTTTCACGAGGCTAGGGAACGCAAGACGCGGCGCGCGGCGCGTGGGGCAACGAGCAGCGCCAGCGCACAGCGCGGGGCGCGCCGGTCGCGACGTCGGCGCGCGGCATGACGTCAGCGTGCAGCCCGTCGGCCGCGGCCAGTCGAACCCAGCGCGGCCAGGGTGTGCGACCCCGTGCCTGCCGCCGGCGCCAGCGGCCCGGCGTACACGACCCTGCCGCCGCCCGCGCCGCCCTCGGGGCCGAGATCGATCAGCCAGTCGGCGCAGCGGATCACGTCCAGGTTGTGCTCGATGACGACCACCGTGTTGCCCGCGTCGACCAGCCGCGAGAGCACGGCGAGGAGCTTCTCGACGTCCGCGAAGTGCAGGCCCGTGGTGGGCTCGTCCAGGAGGTAGATGGTGCGGCCGGTGTGCGACCTGGACAGCTCGCGCGAGAGCTTGATCCGCTGGGCCTCGCCGCCCGAGAGCGTGGGCGCGGGCTGGCCGAGGTGGACGTAGTCCAGGCCCACGTCGGAGAGCGTGCGCAGGATGCGGCCGAGCAGCGGGTAGTGCTCGAACAGGGAGAGCGCGTCCTTTACCGGCGTCTCGAGCACGTCGTGGATGGTCAGGCCCTTGAACAGTATCTCCAGGGTCGCGTCGTTGTAGCGGCGGCCGCGGCACTCCTCGCACGCCACGAAGACGTCCGGCAGGAAGTGCATCTCCACCCGGCGGATGCCGTCGCCGCCGCACGCCTCGCAGCGGCCGCCCCGGACGTTGAACGAGAACCTCCCCGGCATGTATCCTCGCTCCCGCGACTCCGGCAGGGAGGCGAATATCTCCCGGATCCCGTCGAAGGCCTTGGTGTAGGTCGCGGGGTTGGAGCGCGGCGTCCGGCCGATCGGGCTCTGGTCTATGCGCACGACCTTGTCCACGTCCCCGAGGCCCAGGATGCCGCCGTGCCTGCCCACGCGCATCGGGGACCCGTGGAGGTGCCGCATCAGGGCCGGGTAGAGGATCGAGTTCACCAGGCTCGACTTGCCGGCGCCCGATACCCCCGTCACCGCGACGAGCACGCCGAGCGGGATCTCCACGGTGACGTCCTTCAGGTTGTTCTCGCGCGCGCCCACGACCGTGAGCTTGCCTCGAGGGGACCTGCGCTGCGTCGAAGGCCCGATGGAGAGCCGTCCGGAGAGGTACTGCCCCGTGAGCGTGGAGGAGCGCGAGAGCGCCGCGGGCGTACCCTCGAACACCACGCGCCCGCCCGGCCTGCCGGCCCCGGGGCCGAAGTCGACAACGTGATCCGCGCTCCTGATGGTCGTCCCGTCGTGCTCGACCACGACGACCGTGTTTCCCAGATCCCGGAGGCGGACCAGGGTCCGCACCAAGCGCCGCATGTCGCGCGCGTGCAGGCCTATGGACGGCTCGTCCAGCACGTAGGTCACGCCCGAGAGCTCGGACCCGACCTGGCTCGCAAGCCTGATGCGCTGCGCCTCCCCGCCCGAGAGCGAAGGGCCGGACCTCTCGAGCGTGAGGTAGCCGAGCCCCACGTCGACCAGGAACCGCAGCCGGGAGGCCACCTCCTTCAGGACCTCGCTCGCAACCGCGCGCTCGGCTGGGCGGAGATCCAGCGAGCCCAGGTGGGAGAGGCACTCCTCCACGGTCATTGCGCACACGTCCGTGATCGATCGCCCGCAGATCCTGACCGCGCGCGTCTCCGGCCTGAGCCGCGTGCCGGAGCACGCGTGGCACGGCGACTGGGAGAGGTATCGGCGGTAGAACTCCCGCTGGGACTCGCTCTTGGTCTGCTCGTAGCGGCGGTAGAGCGTGTTCAGCACGCCCTCGAACCGCATGGCGAACGTGCCCTCGCTGCCGCCCGTGCTCTCCCACGCGACCTTGACCCTGCGGTCGCCCGCGCCGTCGAGGAGCAGCCTGCGGTGCCGCAGCGGGAGGTCCTTCCATGGGCGGTCCAGGTCGATGCCGAACTCCTCGGCCGCCGCGTCGAAGACCCCGCGCGACCAGGATCCGTCCCTGGCGAAGATGCCGCGGAAGGGCTCGATCGCGCCCCCGTTCACGGAGAGGGACTGGTCCGGGACCACGAGGTCCGGATCCATCTCCAGGCGGACGCCCAGGCCGTTGCACTCCGGGCAGAAGCCGAGCGGGTTGTTGAAGCTGAAGGTGCGCGGCTCGAGCGGCGGGAACGCGTGCCCGCAGTGCGTGCGCTTCTCCGAGTAGGCCAGGTCCTCGCCTCCCTCGACCGCGAGCACGACCTCCCCGCCGCCTTCCCTGAGCGCGAGCTCGACCGAGTCCGTCACGCGCTGCCGCTGTGCCCGGTCGATCCTGATGCGGTCCACCACGATCGCTATGGTGTGGCGCCGGTTGGGATCGAGCCGCGGCAGGGCCTCGTCCAGCCTGACCACCTCTCCGTCCACGCGCACGCGCACGTACCCGCGCGAGGCGATGCCCGTGAGGGCCTCGGCTC
>CAZGVR010000382.1:0-4311 GCA_964528945.1 uncultured Myxococcales bacterium | reverse complement strand
CGTCCTCGATTCCACTGCTTGCTGTCGGCTACAAGTACAAGAAGCTCGCACGAAAGAAGAACGGCTTGCCGACTACGACGTTTCTGCCATGGTTTGTCCCGGTCGAGGGAGGTCTGGTCGCTGGTATCGGTGGGGTGTCGTAAGGGAAGGGAATCGGGCTATCGGCTTTCACGTGGCACACCAATGTGCCGTCGATCGCCGTGCCGCTGGACGGCCGCCGCCGGGTATAATGCGGGGGGGACGAGCCGCGAGACGAGGAGGAGACATGAGGCGAGGAGGAGCCATGAGGATCGTGCTGGCGGTCGGGATCGCCGTCATGCTGTGCGCGGGCTGCAGGAAGTTCAGCCACAAGGAGTGCCAGGCCGTCGGCAAGGCCATGTCCGAGCACCAGGCAGAGTTCGACGACTGCGTCGCCGAAATGTCCTTCGCGCTGTCCGAGCTCGACGGGAGCATCGCCTTCGCCAAGGAATGGGAGAACGACCCTAGCATGCAGAAGACGGCGCTGGAGAGCATCAAGCGCAACGAGGAAGGAGTGCGGGCCGCCGAGGAAGGATGCGAGGAATGGGCGGAGCACGTCCGCGACGCGATCCGCGAGGCCGGGATCGGAGACGAGGATCTGCTGAAGGCGATAAAGCTCCGAAAGGATGGCGAGGTCTGGACCGGCATCATCCCCGAGTGCATGGACGACTACAAGTAGCAGCCCGGCGCCGGGGGGCTCGCGGCTTGCAAGCGGCGGGGCGGCGTGGTGAAGCATGGGCGATCATTTCGAATCGACGGCGCTGTCCGACTTCGCAGGCTTCTTCTTCTCTTTCCCGGAAGGCTCCGGGTCGGCACCGGACGGCTCGTCCGCTGCGGGCCAGGGCGCGTGCTTGTCGGCCTTGAAGCCGATGGGGATCTGCCATGCAGGATTCGCGGCAGTCACGGCTCCTCCGGGAGTGCAGACGCTCCGCGAGAAGATCACGTAGGCCTCTCCCGCGTCCGTTCCCCATGACGAGTCGGCCACTGGAGCACCCATCACGATATCCGCTACGGTGTCTGCGTTGGTGTCTCCGGCCGTGGCAATGCACCAGCCCAGTGCATCTCCGTCGACGAGCCCCTCGAAGATCGAGCCGTGGGTGCCATCGATGAGCGTGGGATCATGGAGCAGAGGGGGAGTCGTATCGACGAGGTAGACCTTGCCTGTCCCGTAGGTCGCCATGGACCCAGTTCCCCTTCCACTGACCAGGACATCCGGGATCGTGTCGAGGTCGACGTCGCCAGCCGAGGCGACGGCGCGGCCGAAGCTGTCGCGGGCCAATGCCGTGGCGAACCGGTGGCAGACCGCCGGATCGAGCATCGACAGGTCCACGAACAAGGAAGGGGTGGTGGCCCTCCCGTACACGACGAACGCAACTCCCGACAAGTAACCGGTAGAGGAGTCAAGGCTGTCGGCCACGAGATAGTCGGCGAGGGTGTCGCCGTTCACGTCCCCGAGCCTCGAGATTGCTCCTCCAATTCGCCCCCCGCCGTTGTAGAGCGCAAAGCCGGTGGATGTCGTGAACGACGCGGTGGAGAAATACCCACCGCTTCCGAGGCTGGGACCGCCCTCGAAGACGTAGAACAGACCGTAGCCCGACCCGGGTACAGCCTCGATGGCATTCCCGGCACCGATGCCGAAGTCGTCGTACCCATCACCGTTCACGTCCCCGAGGCCTGCAACTGGATGACCGAACCCGTCCCCTTCTTCCTCTCCCTCGATCTTCACGCCATCGCTTCCATCGAGCAGATCCAGATCCAGGAACCCCGCCGTGCCGATGGAGGAACCCCCGTAGACCAGCGACGCCGAGTTGACGTTGAAGGACCCGGAGCGTGCCCCTCCGACGATGATGTCGTCGAAGCCGTCGTTGTCGACGTCTCCAGCGCAGTCGATATCCACTCCAGCACGTTGCCAGACACTACCAAGCATCACTACACCATTCGTGCCATCCACGGTGCCGAGGTCCAGAGTCCCCGTGGCTCCCAGACCGGCAGCTCCGAATACCACAGCAGCTCCGCCCGCCTCGCTCCGGCCGTACGTGATGCCAGCCTCCCCGATCCCCACGAGGATGTCCTCGATGGTGTCGTTGTTGACGTCGCAGTCACCCGCCAGGCTCGTCCCCGTCTCCGAGCTCGGGCCGATACCCACCATGGTGAATCCCTCGATTCCGTCCAGGGCGTAGCGGTCCAGGTACCCGTACCGACCGGTGGCCGGACCCCCGAACACGACGTACACGTGGCCCTCGGTGCCGCCTTCCGGAGCGCTGATGCCCAGGTCGTCGTACCCGTCTGCGTTCACGTCACCCAAGTACGAAACATCCCTGCCCACGTCATCGTACGAGTTGCGACCTTGGAAGGAAAAACCCGTCGTCCCGTCCAGGATGGAGAGGTCCGGAAGGTGTGGCGTATGGCAGGTCGGCAGTTCCTCCTCCGTGACGTCCACGGCCTCTTCCTCGACCGGATCCACCGGTGTGTCCACCTGATCCGGCAACGGATCTTCATCCACCGGGTCGTGGCCAGTGTCGTGCCCGACATCGTCCGGAGTCGAGTCCTCCGTATCCGCAGGCGAATCCGTATCCCCGGAAGCATCGAGGGAATCCTCCGTGACCGTGTCCAGGACCTCCAACGTGTCCTGAAGAGTGTCAGTCAAGGCATCTCCCCCGGCCTTCTCGTCCCCGCAGCCGAGGACGAACAGGACCACCACGTAGACCAGTCGCTTCATGGCATGTCCCCTCACGGGCAGAAGGTGAACAGATCGAAATACAACTCGGTGTCGAGGTCCTTCGTGTCCTGCCAGACGATGGCGACGGGGCCACCCGCCGACAAGACCCTGACTCCGCTCGAGGACTCACCGTCATCGAGGGAAACTGGGATCTCAGACCCGATCCTGGGACCGGTCGCCTGCATCAGGGCGAGATACACTTCCCAGACGTCGGATCTGGCATCCTGCCAGGTGATGGCCCAAAACGATCCCGACCATGCGATTCTCTGATACGCAGACTGCATGCCGTCCGCCGAGGAGACCCAGTAGTGGATGGCGATTCGGGAGCCATCGGGAGCGAACCGGCCGAACCTCAACTCCGGGGAAGTGAAGAGGTACTCGCTCCAGGTCATGCCGACCTCGCTTCCCGACCACGCAAGCTCGGGGGATCCGGACGCCAGTCCGTCGTCATCGGTGAGGCGTACGCTCGCGGTGGCCCCGGTGCCATCAGCTTCGAAGGTCCGGTAGTAGATCTCCGTCGACCCATCCCTCAGGTCGTTCCATGCAAGTGCGAAGCGACTCCCGCTCCACGAGATGGCAGCAATACTGCTACCAATCCCATCGTCGTCGCTGGCGACAAGGTCGGAACCGAGTCTGGCCCCCAGTGGAGTAATCCTCGACAGGAACACCTCGTAGCTCCCCAGCTGGTCGTGATGCCAGACGATCCCCAACTCGCTGCTCGATGCCGCCATGTCGAATCCGAGGACCAGATACGGGAAGTCCGTGACGCGCGTCTCGGAGGCGACGACCGAGCCATCTGGGGCCAGGGAAGCGAAGAAGATCTCGATGTCAGTGTCACGCCGGTCCTGCCAGATGATCCCGAAAACGCTACCCGTCCAGGCTAGAACCGGCGCCGCGGACCTCGCCCCGTCATCGCTGGTGACCTGGATCTCGGGCCCGATCAACGTGCCGTTGCTGTCGAAGCGGCCGAAGAAGATCTCCTCATCCGCGAACCTGGAATCGGTCCATGCGATACCCATCTCACTCCCAGTCCAGGCGATACTGGGCGCCCACGAAGCTTCTCCGTCGTCCGCGGTCAACCGGGTCTGACCCATGAACGGGTCGGCATCCGGCAGGCAGTCGGCCGTTTCGAAGGCGTCGGGCTCCTCGACGACCTCCACCGCGTCGGGATCGCCCGCCACGTCGAACACGTCGGGGCCATCCTCTGAATCGGGATCGTCACCTGGAACATCGGGGTCGCTCGTATCGGCCATGTCCGGATCGTCGACGGCGTCGAGCACGTCCTCTCCCTTGTCTTCCATCGCCTCGTCCATGACCGTATCGATTGCAACATCCGGCTCGGGCTCATCCACGGCAGGATCCGTGACGGCGTCACCCGCGGTGGACTTTCCCATGCAACCGTCCGTCGCCGTGCAGAGTACCAGAACCATGAGAGCCCTTTCCCTCATTCGTCGTCCTCCCGGCACTTGCATTGCACACTATCCGGTGAAGCGTCCACAGAAGAGAATAGATCCACTGCCACATCGATCCGCCACGGGAAGCGACCGAAGAGGCCAATCGAAGTGGACAAGGCC
>CAZGVR010000381.1:0-4319 GCA_964528945.1 uncultured Myxococcales bacterium | reverse complement strand
CACGTCGACGACCAACACGGGATCCGTGTTCCCGCGGGACTGCAGGGACCTCGCCAGCACGGAGTGGACCGAGCCGCCGATGCCCAGCTCGGCCGGATCGAGCCGGGCGGAGGCGAGGAGACGCAGTGCCTCCTCCACGCGATCCGCAAGGACGACCACGGCCAGGCTCCGCATGAACTGCCGGCCGGGGATCGGCACGTCTATGTGGTCCACGATCCCCTGGTCGAGCGAGATGGGGAGATCGTCCTCGATCTCCCTGATCACGATCGGATCCGCCTTGCGGGCGGTCATCTTTGGGATCTCCAGCGACCGGACGATGGCCGCGGATCCGGGTAGTGCGGCGTAGCTCACGCCCGGCCAGCCCGGCAGGTCTGCGGTCGCGGCCGCGAGCGCCGCCTCGGCGCCGCCCTCGGAGAGGTTCCCGCCCTCGTCCCTGTGGATGACGGCCTCCCTCATCGCCGCCACGTCCACGCCGCGCATCCGGACGCGGCACAGGACGATCTTCACCGAGCCGGAGCCGATGTCCACGCCTGCGGCGAACTGGGCCATCAGTTGTCCCTCCAGTAGAGAACCTTGCCGCCCTTCATGGCGTTGGGACCCCTCATGTCGAGGACCACGTGCAGGCGCTTCCGGCTCCGGCCGACGGTGCCCATCGCATAGATGGAAAATACCTCGCTGTCAACGGTGAGGTAGTTACCGGCCTCTGCCCCGTTCATGTCCACGCCGGGGATCCCCTCGGCCCCGGTGCCGATGTTCCGTACGAACTTCCCGGGGTTCGAGAACGGCACGCCCATCAGGCTCTTGATGTCCATCAGGTAGCGCAGGAGCTGGCCCATCTGGTCCATGTTGTTCGGGTCGCACGAGACGCCCGGATCGGTCGCGAAGGCGCAGATGACGGACATGAGCACGAGCGGGTCCGCGGTGTTGGGATTGATCTTCCCGCTACCCCAGATCGTGATGGCCCTCGCCTCGGGATGCTCCGGCTCCGGATCCAGGAACGCGGCCCAGAAGTCGTCGTCGACCCCCTTGACGAGCATGATCTCCTCCAGGCTGTCGTACGCCGCGTTCTTCCTGGGGTACGGGTCCTCGCCCATCTCGTAGCTGCCGTCCTCGCCGCCCTCGGTGCCGAAGGCGTTGGTGTCGGAGTCTGCCCAGTCGATGAGCGCAGCCGCCACGTCGTCGCGGTCCTCGAAGTCCCCTTCCGAGTCCTGGTCCTCGAACATGTGGTTGTAGTCGGCAGGCAGGAACAGGGCCAGCAGCTCCTTGCCGAGGACCTGCTGCATGACCGGACCCTGGGTGGCGAGGTTCAGGTTGATCTTGCTCTCCTCGTCCACGATCGTGACCTGCATCTCGCCGTCCACGCTGCCGAACCCCTCCGCGCCCTCCATGCCCACGCCCACGAGGGAGCCCATCAGCTCGAGGCTCGTCGGATCGTCGAAGCTGAGCACGAAGTAGTCGGCGAACTGCCACAGGGGCGGCGGCCTCAGGTGGAAGCGCCTCATCTCGTTCGTGACGACGCCCTGGACGCTCAGGAGGAGCCTGGACAGGTTGATCGAGGACCGGGCGAGGTACTCCGCGCGCACCTCGTCGCGGACGTTCATGGTCGATGCGGCATGGACCTGGGAGTTCCTGGCGAAGTCGTAGACGATCACGCCCAGCATCGTGACGGCCACGATCGCCATGATCATGGCCACGCCGCGCTCCGACCCCTCGATCGGCCCCGATCCCGGCGCGCCTGCCCGGCCGGCGGGATCCGTCCCGTCCGCGTGGTCGTCCGGCCGCGTCATGTCTGGGGCCTCCCCTGGTTGAACAGAGGCTCGATCATGGCCACTCCGGTCTGGGTGACGAACGTGAGATCCTCGTCCTTGCCGGCCCCCCTGATGACGAGGCGTATCCGGACCTGCGGCGGGAGCTGATTGGGCTTGCCGCTGACCTGGGTCGTGTCCCACTCGTCCTCCCACTGGTCCATGGCCGCGTCGTAGTACTGGAGATCGAACTCGAGCACGTCCTCCACGAGCACCAGCCTGGCCCCGCCCTTCTCGGGATCGTCGTCGACCCTCCTGGACTCGCGCCTGACCAGGTTCCGGATCTCCCGGTCCTCCGGGTCCTCGACCACGCTGTAGCCGATCTCGCACTGGTCCGACTCGTGAACGTCGCGCAACCGCCTCCGGTGCGCGAAGGACATGAAGTCGATGGTGTCCGGATCCTCGTTCCTGCCCATGAATGCCGACTCGAAGGTCGGCTGCTGGGGGTTGAAGTTCACCGTTATCACCGCCTGCGCGAGATCCGCGCAGATGCGCCGCATGGCCACCATGCCCTGGTGGTACCGGTCGTTCGAGGCCTCCACCACCTTCTTGTTCTTCCCGGTCTGGGCGAAGGCCGTCCAGATCAGCGTCGAGGCCATGGCGAGCACGGTGATCGCCACCATCACCTCTATGAGCGTGAACCCAGCCTGCCTCGCGCGGCCTCCCGTGGGCATGGCCCCCCGGGTGGTCATGTGCTCCACGGCCGTCACTGTCCCAGCTCCTTGACAACGGGCTGCAGCTCGTCGAAGTCCATGGATGGCTGCGGCACGACCCCGCCCGCCAGGTCCTGGATCACGCCCATGTTGATGAGCGGCCCCAGCGCGCCCTCGCTCGTGTTCACGACGAACTGGGTGATCCTCAGGCTCTCCTCGCCGCCGCGCGCCTTCCAGGTCACGTCGAGGTCCACCCTGCGGACCGCCGCCACGAAGAGCTCGTTGATCATCGGGACCAGCCCTGCGAGGTCTCCCATGCCGCCCACCTTCTGCAGCTGGCTCTCCACGCGCTCGGCCTGGAAGTCGCCGATGAGGGAAGACAGCGCGTCCGGACCGATCGCGCTGGACTGGGCGGCATCCATGTCCGCGATGCCGGGCAGCTCCACCCGCTTGATCGTCCACGAGCACCTGAACCGTTCGAACTCCCTCACGTCCTCGCCGTACTCGCAGCAATCCTCCCCGGACTCGGACTCGTCGGCCTCCGGGAGCCCGTCCCTGGCGAGACCGATCTCGATCTCGCTCATCTTGCAGCGTGCGAGGAGCGGGGCCACGGTCTCGGCCCTCGCCTTGGCGCTCATGTCGATGGACTGGACCTGGCTGGCGTAGAACACCGAGAAGAACAGGGCCACGTAGGCGGTTGCCACCATCACCTCCAGGAGGGTGAAGCCGCCGGGGAGCACCGGTCCCCCGCGCATGTCCCTCGAGCCCGCGCTCATTCCCCGTCCTCCTCGTAGGTCTCGGGCTCGGGCACGAACGCGAAGTCGTGGATCCTCGCCTTGCCGACCAGGGAGAGGACCTCGACCGAGTAGATCTGCCCGGACTTGCTGGACAGCTGGATCACGGCGTGGTCGCCCATGCCGTCCGGGTAGAAATATATGTATGCTTTCCCGTCCTGCTGAGGCTCGGCATAGAGGAGGGAGTACACGGCCACGAACTCGATGCCGTCCTCGAGGCTCATGCCGTCCCACCTCTTGTCCGTGATCGGCTCGAAGGACGGAGGCTTGTACCTGGGGACCTCGCCCTCGTGGAACCCCATGCGGATCTGCTCGCTCAGCGTCTCCACCCCGAGGTCGAACTCGGCTCCCGCCGCCCCGGACGCGGATCCGCCCTTGCTCCCGTCGTAGGGCCCGCCCTCCTGCTTCTCCTCGCCCTCGTCCTCGTCCTCATCCTCCAGCCCGTCCTTCTTCGTCCGGTCGATGAGCAACCTGCCCTCGCCGTGCTCGATGGTCAGCGTGTCCTCGTCCAGGTCGATCACGAGCCTGGCCGGCTCGCCGTGCGTGGCGGACCAGGAGAACCCCCGCTGGATGCCCGCGGCCACCATGTAGGCCGCGCCCCGGAGCTTGACGCGCCCCATGGACCCGAACGTGACCACGGCGCCCGCGGTCACGATGGCCACGATGGCCACCGCGACCATGATCTCGACGAGCGTCATGCCGCTCTCGGCGCCGCTTCCCCCGTGGCGATGACCGTTCATGGCTCCCGCGGCTGCGCGGTCACTCCCCCTTCTTGCCCTTGACGAGGTCCCTGCACTTCTGCTCGTCGAGGTCGTCGTCGGTGCCGAAGTTGCCGTCCTTCCCCCCGGACGAGACCACGATCTCGTCGTCGCTGTTGCACTCGACCTTGAACTCGTTGTTCCACGAGTCCAGGGGCTCCCCCTTCAGATCCGGCTTGATCTCGTCCAGTGTGGGGCAGTCGTTGTTGTCCACCATGTAGATCTCGACGGCCGTGCGCACGCTGTCGAGGCGCCCGCACGTGGTCTTCATCTGCGCCTTGCGAAGCTGGGGCACGACGGCCACGGCCA
>CAZGVR010000380.1:0-4320 GCA_964528945.1 uncultured Myxococcales bacterium | reverse complement strand
GGCACGATGATGTCGCCGTGGAGCGAGATCATCGGCGCGTTGGCCCGCGTCCTCGCGAACTCCTCTGCCACGATGACCGAGTACTCGAAGCCGGCCGCGCTCCCGCCGTACTCCTCGGGCACCCACGGGCACAGGCACCCCTGCGCGCCTATCTTGCGCCAGACGTCGCGCTGCACCTCGCGCGCGCGGTCCCACTCGGCCACGTGCGGCTCGATCTCCTGCCGCATGAACTTGCGCACGGCCTGCCTGAAGATCTCGTGGTCGTCGCCGTACAGCCCTTCGATCATTGGTCGCCCCTCCTCTGCCGCGTGGGTCAGCGCCGTATTCTACCACGCTGCGCGGCCGCGCGGCCCGCGATCGCGCATCCCCCCTACCGGCCGGTGGCGGCCGGACGTATCATCGGGCCATGACCGACGGGCAGTCACCTCCAGGGCCGGACGCGGCCCGCCGCTCGCTGCCCGGCCGCCTGATCTCCCTGCCGGGTGGCGCCGTGCTCGCGGCGTGCTTCTTCCTCCCTGCGGTGCGGGGCTGCTCAGGAGAGCCGATCCACCCCTACGACGTGCCCGCCTTCACCGCGCCGTACGCGATCGGGCTCGTGGTGGCCGTCTTCGCGGTCCTGGCCCTCGTCCTCCGAGAGCGCATCCCGCGCGCCCTGTCCATCGGCTACGCCGCGGTCTGCGGCCTCACAACGCTCTCGGGCGCAGTGTTCTTCGCCTGGGGAACCGTGGCCGAGACCCTGGACGGGTGGAACGGGTGGGCCCGCATGGCCCCGCTCGTGGTCCCGCTCGCGGGCTGCCTCGCGCTCTCGGCCCACGCGGCCCAGGTCCTGCGCAGGGATCGCTCGCACGCGTGGCGCTCGGCGCGCGCGACGTGGACCGCCGGCGCCACGGTCTTCCTCTGGCTCCTCATGTGGGCCATGGACCGCTACGGCCTCCTCTACGGATGGTGGCTTTCGGCCGCGTCCTCGCTCCTCGTGGCCGCTGGCGGGGCGCTGCTCGAACGTGCCGCCCGCGAGGCGGGTACAACCCGGGCCCGGGTGTGGTAACATCCATCCGCGATACCCGGAGGTGACCCATGCGGACATCCATCGCGCTAGCCGCATCTTCGGCGCTGGCATTCCTCGCCTGCGGTCCCAAGCCGGCGGCCCAGGACCCCTCGACCGCGAAGCCCGACCAGGCGGCCTCAGACATCCTTGGCACGCCCGTGACCGAGAAGCTCGCCGAGGGCTCGCTGCCCGACAACCTCTACTTCAACGTCGAGGTCGAGGGGTTCGGGCTCGTCGTCGTGAAGCTCTTCACGGAGGACGCGCCAAAGAACGTGACCAACGTCGCCAACCTCGGAATCTCCGGCTTCTACGACGGGCTCACGTTCCACCGCATCATCGAGGGGTTCGTGGTCCAGGGCGGCGATCCCGAGGGCACGGGCAACGGCGGGCCGGGGTACGACGTGGCCGCGGAGATCGGCAGGCTGCACGACAAGGGCTGCATGGCCATGGCGCGCGAGTCGGACGACGTGAACCCGGATCGCCTGTCCTCGGGCTCGCAGTTCTACTTCTGCCTGGAGCCTCTCGCCAAGCTCGACGGCAAGTACACGGTGATCGGCCAGATCGTGGAGGGCCTGGACGTCATGGAGGCCATGGGCAAGGTGCCCACGGACCAGGACGACAAGCCGCTCGAGGACGTGATAATGAAGAAGGTCACGGTCACCACGGACTGAAGCTCCCGAGGAGGACGTCATGAGGCCGATTGCGAGGATCTTCCCGATCGCGCTGTTCGCGCCTGCCATGGCGTGGGGCCTCGCCGCCTGCGAGGGTCGTGGAGGCGGCCACGACCAGGACACAACCACCGACGCTCTCGAAGACGACGCAGCCGCCGACGGCGACTCGGCCGGCGACACGGTCGACGAGGACGGGGCCGCCGACGCCCTGGACGACGAGGCCGGCGACGCGGATCTCGACTCGGACGTGGCCGAGGTCCCGGAGGAGCCGGATCCCGAGTGGGAGCGCTTCCTCTCGGAGAGGCAGGGCTTCCTCGAGGACCTGTCCGGCCCGATCCTCTACTGCATAGGCCAGGCCGACACCTCGAACCCGGCGTTCCACGGGTGCATCGACTGGCACTCGGCGGTCGAGGCCGCGTGGGCGCTGCTCGCGCTCTCGCGCGCGACCGGCGATCCATCGTACGCGGCGGCCGCGGACGCGGTCCTCACGCCGGCCGCGATCGACGCCGAGCTCGCCCAGCTCGGCACGGGAGGGCCCGTGCCCACCGAGATCCCGTACGGCTACTCGTGGTTCCTCACGCTCGCGGTCGAGCGCGAGGCCGGCGGCGACACGGACCTCGTGCCGCTCGCGGACGTGGTGAGCGCCGAGCTGGTCACCTACGTCACCGGCCTCACGCGCTCGCGCATCGACGGCGCGATCCGCGCGAACGACTACTCGAACCTGTCGTGGAACGTGCTCAACGTGTGGCAGCACGCGGTCTACCGCGGCGACGACCCGCTCGTCACGCAGATGGAGGACTTCACGCGCAACGAGATCCTGCCGCGCGAGATCCTGTGCCCGCTCTCGCGCACGCCCATCGACGTGGACGAGTTCTTCGCCCCCTGCATGCTGCGCGCTCGGCTGCTGCTCACCGCGCTCCCGCCCACCGAGGCCGCGGCCTGGGCCGAGACCGGCCTCCCGGCCCGCCTCACCCTGGACCCGATAACTGCTCCGGGAACCGGGCACCCGGCCGGCCGCCACTTCAGCCGCTCGTGGAACCTGCTCGACCTGTACGAGGCGACCGGCGACGTCTCCTTTCGCCGCATGTACGTGGAGCACATCGAGACCCACATGACCATGACCCCCTACTGGTCCGAGGGCTACGACATGTACTCCCACTGGATCCCGCAGTTCGGCGTGTACGCCATCATGCGATCCTACTGATTTCCTACCTGGAAGCATGGAACCGGAGGAGTTGACATTGGTGCTGATTTGCGTGTAAATCAGCATATGAATCACCGATTTGCTATCATCCCAAGAACATTGAAGATCAAGGACGTCCGGAATCCGGCCACGGGGTCCAGTGCCGTGTTTCTATGGGGGCCCAGGCAGACTGGCAAGACCACGCTGCTCGATATGCTCTTCCCGGTTGCGACGCGCTTCGATCTCCTCGACACGGATCTCGCAGCCAGGCTCGCCGTGCGGCCGAGGCTCCTTCGGGAGGAGATCCTCGCCTCGAGACCGGTCCTTGCGATCATCGACGAGGTGCAGAAGGTTCCGTCCCTCCTGGAGGAGGTCCACTGGCTGCTGGAGAACACGTCCACTCGGTTCGTGCTGTGCGGGTCGAGCGCGCGCAAGCTCAGGCGCGGGGCCGCCAACCTCCTCGGAGGAAGGGCGAACGAGGCGCGGCTGTTCCCTCTCACGTCGGCCGAGATCCCGGACATGGATCTCGACAGGATACTGGGCCACGGCGGGCTTCCGGTGCACTACATTGTCGACGATCCCGCGCCGCTCCTCTCGTCCTACGTGAGCACCTACCTGAAGCAGGAGATAATGGACGAGTCGCTCACGAGGAGCTTTCCGGCGTTCGCGAGGTTCCTGGAGACGGTCGGCCTCACGCACGGCAGGCAGCTCAACTACGCCAACGTCGCGCGCGAGTGCGGGGTCGCCCCGCAGACCGTGCGCGGCTACTACGGGATCCTGGAGGACACCCTGATGGGCTTCGAGCTCCGCCCCTGGCGGCGCAGGGGCAAGCGGCGGCTGGTCGACACCGCGAAGTTCTACCTGTTCGACGTGGGCGTGGCCAACCACCTGAACCCGGAGGGGCGGGAGGTGGTCGAGGGGAGCGACCGGTACGGCCGGGCGTTCGAGCACTTCCTGATCAACGAGGTGCGCGCCTACCTCTCCTACGAGGGCCGCGACGATCCGGTCGCCTTCTGGAGGACCAGCTCGGGCTTCGAGGTGGACCTCGTGGTCGGCGATCTGGCCCTGGCAATGGAGGCGAAGTCGTCGCGCGACGTGCGCGGCGACGACCTGCGAGGCATGCGCGCCCTCATGCAGGAGCACGCGATCGGCCGGGCGGTCGTCGTGTGCCGCGGCGAGTCAGCGAGGCGGACCGAGGACGGGATCGACATCCTTCCCTGGCGCGAGTTCTGCGGCCGGCTCTGGGCTGGCGACATGGTCTAGGCCGCCCCGCCGGCCTCGGCGGCTCCTGGATCCCCCTGTTTCAGTATCAGCGTGCTGGATTGGGAAACCAGGTCCATGCTTGACGCTGTCATGTATTCGTAGTATGTGAGTATGGCAAATACATTTGGAGCAATGATGGGCCAGCTTCATTTCTATAT
>CAZGVR010000379.1:0-4322 GCA_964528945.1 uncultured Myxococcales bacterium | reverse complement strand
TCCACGCGCACTGCGAGTCGTTCCCGCACTGCTGGCCCACGGCGAAGATCTCGGAGGGAGGCTTGGTGAAGCCGCCGATCTCCTTCAGGAGCTTCTCCACGTACTCGAACGGCACCGCGTAATTGCCGCCCTCGATCTCGGAGCCGGAGAGGAAGCGCCACGCCGCCACTCCCACGACCTCGGCCCTGTCGTTCAGGATGGGGCTGCCGCTGTTGCCGGAGTTGATGTCGGCCGTCAGCTGCAGGTACTTCATGTCGGCCTGGCCCTCGTACACCTTGGACATGTAGTTGGCGTCGCTGATCGAGCCGGGGTTGAAGTTCAGGTGCTCCTCCTTGGAGCGCATGGCCGGGAACCCGATCACGTACACGCGCTGGCTGGTCGAGTAGCTCGTGGACCACTTCAGCGGCTTGATGTCCTTGGGCAGCCCCTCGACCTTCATGACCGACAGGTCCGCGGCCCTGTCCGTGCCAACGACTGATATCTTGCTGTACTTGACCTTGTCCTCGCTCTCGATGAAGAGGTCGTCCTTCTTGAGCTCCTCTATCACGTGGTAGTTGCTTATCAGGTAGGGTGTGTTGTTGTACTGCACGAGGAACGCCGTGCCCATGTAGCTGCCCTCGTTGCTGCCGATCAGGAACACCACGGGCTTGGCCCGCTCGAACACGGGGTTGCCCGGCTCCGGGCCGTTGCCGTTGCCGTCCTTGGGTCCGCATCCGGTCGCCACGGTGGCCCCGATTGCCAGGATCGCGAGCAGTGGCAATGACCTAGCGTGCATCTCTCAACCTCTCCGTGTTGTGGTCCAGCTCCCCGCCATCCGGCGAAGATCCACCGGATGGGGTTGTAAAAGTGCGTGCATTTTAGATAACTTGGTGCTGTCGTGTCAATGATATACGTTGGAACCAGCGGGTTTTCCTACGACGACTGGAAGGGCCCCTTCTACCCGCAGCGGCTGGGACGCTCCCGCATGCTCGAGTTCTACGCCGATCGCTTCCGCGCGGTCGAGGTGAACTCGACGTACTACGCGCCGCCCTCCAGGCGGATGATCGAGGGCCTGGTCCGCAGGTCTGGTGGACGGGTGGTGTTCGCGGTCAAGGCGAACCGCAGGATGACCCACGAGCGCGACGCGGACGACGCCTGCTTCTCGGGTTTTCGGGACGCTCTCGCCCCGCTCGAGGAGGCGGGCGTGCTGGGCGCGGTGCTGGCCCAGTTCCCGCAGTCGCTCAAGCCCGACAGGGCTGGCCGCGCCGCGCTGGAGAGGATGCTCGAGGCCTTTCCCGGGATGCCGCTCGTGTTCGAGTTCAGGGACGTCACGTGGGACGACGGCAGGGTCCTTGCCTGGATGCGGTCGCACGGAGTGGGCCTGTGCTGCGTGGACGCGCCTCCCATCGAGGGCCTCTTCCCGCCGGTCGTCGAGGTGACGAGCCCCCGGATCGCGTACCTGAGGTGCCACGGCCGCAACGCGGCCAGCTGGTACGACCACGAGGATGCCTGGCAGCGCTACGACTACCTCTACTCCGATGCCGAGACCGACGAGATCGCGGGCAAGGTCCGGTCGCTGGCCGCCGGCGCCTCGGACGTGTTCGTCTTCTACAACAACCACTACAGGGCCAAGGCCGTGGACGGGGCCAGGCGGCTCAGGGCCGCACTTCACGATGGAGGTGTTGCGGCCGGGCCGCTCGCGGAGTAGGGTGGGGCCCCATGCAGCGCAGGCTGGCGGGTGCCGCGGTCCTCTTCGCATCGGTGGCCTTCATGTTCCTGGTGCTACGGTCCGCGGACAGGGGCGGCAGCCTGCTCGCGTGGCACTGGGCAGCGTACCCCGTGGCCCTCGCCCTCGCGTGCCTCGGGGGGTGGACCCTCTCGACCGGGCTCCTTCCCTGGCGACCGCCCGCGCGGCGCACCTCGAGGATCCACGATCTCCACCCGCGCTTCTTCTTCGTCGAGGCATGGCGCGACCTGAACGCCGAGGCCTTCGGCGGGCAGGGCGGCGAGGCGCGCAAGGGCGGGCGGCGCGGCGGCCGCCGCGAGGCGGATCGCGAGTCCCCGGCCGTGGACCACCGTGTCATCGTCGTGTACCTGGTCGCCGCGCTCTCGCTCACGCTGCAGGAGTACTGGGGCGACAGGACCACGCTCGTCAGGATCTGGCCGGCCGCGCTCGTGGGCCACTACGGGGACCTTCACGGGTTCGCCTACTGGTCCCTCTGGAGGTTCTTCGGCTACGCCGTGATCCCGGCGGTCGCGGTCGTGCTCACTCCGGGAATGAGGCTCCGGGATTGCGGGATCTCCTTCCGCGGGTTCCTGGATCATCTGTGGATCTATGCGGTGCTCTTCTTGATCGTGCTCGCGACCGTGTTCTTCGTGTCGCTCAAGCCGGACTTCCAGGAGTACTACCCGTTCTACGAGAACGCGGCCCGCAGCCGGCTCGACTTCCTGGCGTGGGAGGGGCTCTACGCGCTGCAGTTCGTGTCGCTGGAGTTCTTCTTCCGCGGCTTCATGCTGCACCCGCTCAAGCGCTCGCTCGGGGCGTACGCGATCCTGGGCATGGTCGTGCCCTACTGCATGATCCACTACGGCAAGCCCTTCCTGGAGGCGAACGCCGCCATCCTGGCCGGCGTGGTGCTCGGCACGCTGAGCCTGAGGACAGGTTCGATATGGTGCGGGGCGCTGATCCACATCACGGTCGCGGTGTCCATGGACCTCGCCGCGCTCCACCAGTCGGGCCGGCTCGCCGGGCTCCTACAGTGAGGCTGAAACCCGCGCTTGTGCGCAGGTCGATGCTGTGATGAAATCCATGGGCAAGGAGGTGCAGCCCATGAGACCAGGATCACCGAGGATGGCCGCCCCGATCGCACCGTTCCTTGTTTCGCTGGCCTTCGCCTGGACCATGCTCGCGTTTCCATCGATCTCGCTCGCGGCCAAGTCCGGCGGAGGCCTCATCGTGAAGAACGACGAGGTCCACAAGAACCTGGACCTCGCGCTCCTCCTGCATGCCGTATGGTGGGGCGGGATCGGGACCGGGATCAGGCTGGGAATACCCGTGGCCCCGAAGGGCCTGCCCGGCTTGAACGACCAGGTGAAGATCGAGTTCGGCGCGAGCTTCCAGAACTGGTGGACGGATCGCATATGCCACAGGGATCCGGTCAACCATCCCGACTGCGTCGATTCCTTCTTCAGGCTAGCCTTTCCGCTGCTCCTCAGGTGGGACTTCTTCCTCACGAAGATCGTGACCGTCTACGGCACGATCGGCGTGGAGGTCGGCGCGGTCCTCGACCGCCAGTTCAGGGACGCCTACCACGAGTACTACTACGGATGGGTGCTGTTCGCCGGCTCCGCCGGGATCATCGTGAGCTTCCACGAGCGCGTGGCCCTGCGCGCCGAGTTCGCGCACAGCGGCTTCAACCTCGGCGTGGAGTTCAAGCTCTAGTGCCCGATCCCACGCTGGAGGTAGACCGTCTCGTGCGGACCGCGGGCCGGCGCCGCATCCTGGACGGGGTATCGCTGGGCGTGGGCGCGGGCGAGGTCGTGGGCCTGCTCGGGCCCAACGGCGCGGGCAAGACCACGACCCTCAAGATCGTGATGGGCTTCGAGCGGCCAGACTCGGGCGACGTCCGCCTGGGCGGCGTCTCCATCCTCGGGCGGTCGATCGAGGCGAGGGCCGCGCTCGGCATCGGGTACCTCCCGCAGGACCCCTCGATCTTCCCGGACCTGGACCTCGAGAAGAACGTCTCCATCGTGCTCGAGGCGCTCGGCCGCGACGTGAGCCGCGCCCACGCGGTGCTCGACGACATGGCAATAGGACATCTCGCCCGCCAGAAGGCGGGCTCCCTCTCGGGCGGCGAGCGAAGGCGGCTCGAGGTGGCAAGGCTGCTCGCGCTGGACCCTGGCACGTGCCTCCTGGACGAGCCGTTCACGGGCATGGATCCCATGTCCATAGCGCGGATCGCGGGCGTGGTGCGCGGCCTGCGGGCATCCGGCAAGGCCGTGATCCTCTCGGACCACAACGTGAGGCAGACCGTCCGCCTGTGCGACCGCGTGGCCCTGCTGGACCACGGGCGGGTCATCGTGGCCGGGACCCCTGACGAGGTCCTCGCGAATCCCGAGGCGAGGGCTCGCTACCTGGGCGACCCGGCCGCTTCGTGATACAATCATGCGTTGCTGGCATAATCCGAGGAGGTGTACACATGAGGCCTTGCCTGGGGATTCCCTGGATGGCGATCTTCCCGCTGCTCTCGGTGACGGCCTGCGGCGGCATCAGGGACAACCACTGGACCCCGCCCGACACGACCACGGACGGGGATGACGACGGGACGCTCGACACCTCGACC
>CAZGVR010000378.1:0-4324 GCA_964528945.1 uncultured Myxococcales bacterium | reverse complement strand
CTGCCCGCCGGATCTCGCGGCCGACTCCTGGACCAGGATCGACGACCTCACCGGGCAGGACGGCCGATCCGTGAGATCGGACGGGCTCTCGGACAGGTGCGTCTCCCCTGCCAAGATCGGCTTCGACATATCCGACGTCCCAGAGGGCGGCGGCGCGGTGGTCATGAAGGACTGGGAGCGCGCCCGCATACACCAGCAGAGGGCCGGGCGAATCCCGGCCGAGATGCCGGGCCCGGAGGGCAAGCTCTCGGTCCAGATCTCGGGGTTCAAGTCGACGGACGTGGTGCAGGTCGTGGCCTCGGCCTGGCACGTGTGCGGGGACGGCCCCCGCAGGCACGCGGTCGTGGACTGGGAGATGAGCGCCACCAACTCCGAGATCAGGTTCACCGTCTTTGCCGAGGACGGGTCGCCGATAGACGGCCCCGAGGACCTGGTGACAATCGACTGGATCGCCACGACGCGCTAGGGCGCGGCCGCCCCCGGCACCTTCAGGACACCACGTACTTCGTCTTCCCGTCGCCGAAGATCGCCAGCACGTTGCCGGAGTCGGTGAGGACGACCGTCCTCTCCTTGAAGAACGCCATGGCGCACTCGGAACCGCAGTACTGCGACCAGCCGAGCACGAGGTGCGCCACGTAGACGTCGTCGAAGGCCTTCCCCTCCATCTCGATGTGCGACACGCGCTTGATGTCCGCCTCGTAGGTCAGCGCGGCCTTCTGCATCGCGACACCTGCCGACGGGCCGAAGTCGCCCTCGCGGAAGGAGTCGATGACGCCGACGTAGTAGGCGATGGCGTCGGAAGTCACGGCCCAGGGGACGCGGATCCCGTCGAAGGAGGCGTACCACCACAGGGGCTGGCCGACCTCGGCGCCGATCGACTGGGCCCCGGCCCCGGGCTGTATCGCCGCGATCACGTCGTCCCGGGGCGGCTGCGCGGTCTCGGCCAGGAGCAGCAGCTTGCCCTCCTTGTCGTCCCCGTAGGAGCGGAGGATCTTCAGGTGGAACTCCCCTTCCTCTTCCACCACGTTGCCCATCTCGTCGGCACCCACGCCCTCGCCCGCGGTCCCGGGCGCCGGCAGGGTCTCGTCCCAGGCCGCCAGCGTCTCCTCCTTGTTCCTTCCGCCGCAAGCTGCCAGCACCGCGAGCGCGGCTCCGGCAAGGACGTTCGATGAGCTCCTCATTGCCCTGGGCCTCCTGGGTAGTTGCAAGGCGCGCACTCGCGGCTCACTCGAGGGGGGCCAGCGTGCTCATCAGCCGCTCCCTCTCGCGACGCACCTCGATGATGTCCTCCGCGAAGTTCTCGGACAGGAACCGGCCGATCCCGATCTGGCTGATGACTATCGAGTTCCGGTGGACGTAGTCGTTGACCGCCTCGTGGAAGTCCATGGCCGAGTCGTAGCGGTGTCCTGGCTCCAGGCGGAGGGCCTTCCCGAGGATCCGGTGCAGTCCCGGGTAGTCGGGGAGGCCCCTGTCCGGAAGCTGCGGCACCTCCGCCTTCACGGCCATCCTCCAGACCTCGCCCGGATCGCCGGCCTTGTACATCTTGCGGCCGGCCAGGAGCTCCCACATGACGATACCGCACGTGTAGATGTCCGAGCGGTGATCGAGCTCGCCGCCCCGGGCCTGCTCCGGCGACATGTAGGAGAACTTCCCCTGGACCCTGGCCCTCGCGCGGTCGAGGATGCCGCGGGCCGTGCTCCTCGCGATCCCGAAGTCGCAGAGCTTGACCTCCCCCTCGAAGCTCACGAGGATGTTGCCGGGGCTGATGTCTAGGTGGACGAGGCCGAGCTGTTTCCCGGACTCGTCCCTGGCCCTGTGGACCGACTCCACGCCGTTCAAGAGCCCGATCATCACGTGGAAGACGAAGGCCACCGGGACGCGCAGGCCGTGCTTCGAGAAGAGCCTCAGGAGATGGCTGAGATCCATCCCCTCGACGTACTCCATCGCGATGTAGACCGTGCCCTCGTGCTCCTCCAGGCCCATGACCTGCGCGATGTTGCCGCTCGCGACCCTGGACGCGACCTTCGCCTCGTTCACCAGCGCGCCCACGAGGATCTGCTCCTCGGCGAAGTGCGGGAGCAGCCGCTTGAGCACGACCCTCTGGGGACCGCCCACCCCGGTCCACCGCTGGGCGAGGAATATCTCGGCCATGCCCCCCTCGCCGATCTTCTCGAAGACGACGTGGCGCCCCACGCGGAAGGGAGCGAACTCAGGCGGCTTCGATGCCCTCGTCTCGCTTCTTTCTTCCATTGCGCCTCTCCTTGCACTTGCCTCGGTCGCCTGCGGCATTCGCCTCCTGGACGCGGAACACGGGGCCCTCCCCGGCCTTCACCTTGACCTTGAGGCGGTCCCCCGGGGAGGCCCGTCCCTCGAGCACGATCTCGGCGATCGGGGCTTCCACGAGCCTCTGGATGGTCCTCAGCATGGGCCTCGCGCCGAGAGTGACGTCGAAGCCTCCCGACTCCACGAGGTAGGTGATCAGGTCCTCCCCGAAGGAGAGCGTCACGCCGCGCACGGATTCCAGGATCTTCGCCGAGGAAGCCAGCAGGCGTCTCGCGATCTCCCGCACCTCGACGTCCGTGAGCGGGGAGAACACGATCGGCTCGTCGATGCGGTTGAAGAACTCCGGCGGGAGCATCCCGCGCACCACCCCGATGACGCGGCTACGGTAGTCGGAGAACCCGTCCCCACCGGCTTCGGGCAGCGCGCAGCCCGTGCGCGAGTGGGGCTTCACGTCGGATCCCAGGTTGCTCGTGAGCACGATCACCGTGTTGGAGAAGTCGACGGTACGGCCGGTCGCGTCGGTCAGGCGCCCGTCGTCGAGCACCTGCAGGAGGAGCTTGTGCACGGCCGGATGGGCCTTCTCGAACTCGTCGAACAGCACGAGCTTGTAGGGGGAGTCCGAGAGGGCACCGGTCAGCTCGCCCCCGCGGTCGTAGCCCACGTATCCGGGCGGGGCGCCCACGAGCCTCGAGACCGAGTGCGCCTCCGAGAACTCGCTCATGTCGAAGCGCACGAAGCTCTGCGGCCTCGAGAAGATGATCTCGGCCATGGCCTTGCTCATCTCGGTCTTGCCGACGCCGGTCGGACCGAGGAACAGGAACGATCCTATTGGACGCCCTCCCCGGAAGCCGGCGGCGTTGCGCCGCATGATCTTGGCGACCGCCGATATCGCCTCGGAGTGTCCCACGATGCGCCTCGACAGCTCGTCCTCGAGAGCCAGCAGCTTGGCCGTGTCCGTCTCGCTCAGCCTCTCCCTGGGCACGCCGGTCATCTCGGACACGACCTTGGCCACCTCCTCGCGATCGAGGACGCGCATCCCGCGGGCGGCACGCGCCGCAGCGAGGTCGAGGATCGTCAGCGTCTTCTCCGGGTTCCGGCGGCCCGGGATGTACCGCGTCGCCAGCGTGACCGCGGCGTGGATGGCCGTGTCGTCGATGCGCACCCTGTGGAAGGACGAGTACTTCTCGCTGAGGATGCCGACGATGCCCGCCGTCGCCTGCTCGTCAGGCTCGTCCACCGGGATCTGCGTTAGGCCACGGGCGAACCCCGGCTGCGTCTCTCCGATCCGCTTCCAGTCGCCCGGTGTCGTCGTGCAGATGCAGGGCAGCGCGCCCCGCTCCATCGCCTCCTTGAGATCCTGCACCACGCCCTCGCCGCCGGCCTCGGCCGCCTTCAGGAGGTCCTGGACGTCGTCGAGGAAGAGGATGATGCGGCCGCCCGCGCGATCGACCTCGTCCCGGAGCGCGGTCAGCCTCTCTCCTAGGGCCCCGCGCACGCCCGTCCCGCCCACGAGCCCCGAGACCCCGAGCCTGACGATGACGCGCCCCTGGAAGTGCTCCGGGACCTGGTCGCGGACGATCATGGAGGCGAAGCCCTCCACGATGGCGGTCTTGCCCACGCCCGGCTCCCCGGTGAGGCAGGGGTTGTTCGCGCGGCGCTTGCCGAGGATGTCCATTATCGATTCCAGCTCGACGCGCCGACCGAAGAGGGGATCGAGCTTGCCGCGGGCCGCGAACTCGTTGAGGTTCACGCCGGCCGTCGACAGGACCGGGAAGCGCTTCGGATCCAGGGTCCATGGACCCTGCGATCTCGTGACGGGCCATGGGGGGGCGACCGGCCGATCGGCACGGCGGCCCTGCTGCGGAGGCTGGGGCGCATGCACTTCGGCCACCTCGGGCGGCACGCCAGGCGCATGGACGTTCCTGGGCGCCGTCTCGCCGGGATGCGCGGCGCCCGGACCGGGCTTCACGCTCGCGCTCTTGCCGGCGTTCTCGCCGCCCGCGCTCGCCTCGAGATGGAAGTTCCGCTTGCCCGTGCCCGT
>CAZGVR010000377.1:0-4349 GCA_964528945.1 uncultured Myxococcales bacterium | reverse complement strand
CTGCGGAACGCCATGCGGGCCGCGTCGATGGCCGTGTTGCCGCCGCCGATCACGACCACCTTGTCGCCGATGTCCACGCTCTTGCCCGAGTTGACCACGTTGAGGAAGGCCACGCCCGAGAGCACGTTCTCCGCGTCCTCTCCCTGCACGTCGAGGTTCTTGCCCTTCTGCGCGCCGATCGCGACGAAGACCGCCTTGTACTCCTTCTCGAGCGACTCGTAGGGCACGTCCTTGCCGACCACCGTGCCGGTCCGGAGCTCCACGCCCAGATCCACGATCCTCTGGATCTCGGCCTCCAGCACGTTGCGCGGCAGGCGGTACGGCGGGATGCCGTAGCGCAGCATGCCGCCGGCCTTGGGGAACCCCTCGAACATGGTGACCCCGTACCCGCGGATCGCGAGGTGGTAGGCCGCGGAAAGGCCGGCCGGCCCGGATCCCACGACCGCGATCCTCTCGGGCCGCTTCGTCTCGGAGATCATCCTCGGCTTGAGGCCCTTCTTCAGGCCGTAGTCGCCGAGGAACCGCTCGACGTTGTTGATCGCGACCGGGCCCTCCTTCTTTCCCCGGTTGCACTCGGCCTCGCACGGGTGGGGGCACACGCGGCCGCACACCGCTGGGAGCGGATTCTTGGACGTGATGATGTGCCACGCCTCGGTGCAGGACTCGTCCCAGGTCCTTCCCTTCTTCTCGGTCTGCGCGATCATGGTGAGCACGTCCCTGATGCGGGTCCCGCCCGGACATGCGTCGATGCAGGGCGGCTGCTTCACCACGTACTTGGGCCGCAGGTTGGACGTCTCGCTCGAGCCCTTGGGCGCGCCCGGCTTGGCGTGCCCGCCCATGTCCACCTTCTTCTTCTCCTTCAAGAGTCCCATGACTATTGCTCCTTGTTCCCCCGCTCGTGGAATCGTCGCGCGGCGCGCACGATCCCGGGCGCCCAGCCCGGGAAGCCGCGCGCGTGGATGTGGATGTAGGAGGCCAGGACGCTCAGCCTCGTGATCCCGTCCCGGCCGGGGAGCGCGCCCGTGCCCCGCGATAGGGCATATGCGGTCGAGAGGGCCGCGCCCTCTCCCATGATGGACGAGTAATGGAACTCGTGGCCGCGGACCACGGTCCCCCTGTCGAAGAAGGGGTTCCCGGAGTCGACCACGGCCTCGGCATAGCCGTGCCCCACGGGCCTGCCGTGCATGATCGTGTCCGCCTCGATCACTCCGGCCATGGGGTAGGTCGCCCCCCCCCAGGTGATCGACCTGGACAGGTACATGAGGCCGCCGCACTCCGCGTAGACGGGCAGCCCATCTTCCGCGGCCGCGCGAACGGACTCCCGCAGTGAGGCGTTCCCTCCGAGCCTTGCCGCGTGCGTCTCCGGAAACCCGCCGCCGATGATCAGGGCGTCCACGTCCGGCAGGGCCTTATCCTCCAGCGCGGAGACGTCCACGAGCCGCGCGCCCTCGCGCTCGAGGGCCTCCAGGTTGTCAGGGTAGTAGAAGGTGAACGCCGAGTCCCTGAACACGCCGATGGTCGGGCGCACGCCGGGATCCGGTTCCTCCCCGCTCGCGGGCTGCCCAGCCTCGATCGGCGGCGCCATCCTGGCCGCGGCGAGGATCGCATCGACGTCGAGGTACCGGGCGGCGATGTCGTTGAGCTCCTGGCCCGCGGTCTCGAGCCGGCCGTGCTCGGACGGCGTGACCAGCCCGAGGTGCCGGTCCGGGATGGGGCCGCCACCCTCGAGGACCGGCAGCTCCCCCATGACGCGGACCCCGAGGGCCTCCACGGCCTCGCGGGCCACGCGGCCGTGGCGTTCCCCGGCGACCCTGTTCAGGACCACGCCCGCGATCCTGACGTCGGGCGCCAGGCTCCGGCAGCCCGCCACGAAGACCGCGGCCGTGCCCGTGATCTTCCTCACCGGGAGCACCAGGAGGACCGGCGCATCCAGGCTCCTGGCGAGAGCGGCCGTCGAGTGCGTCCCTGCCGCGTCCACGCCGTCCACGTAGCCGCGGTTGCCCTCGATGACGGAGACGCCTGCGTCGCGCGCGCCGCACGCGAACGAGGCGGCCACGCCTTCCCACCCCGTGAGGAAGGAATCCAGGTTCCGCGCAGGGACGCCCGCGGCCCAGCCCAGCCAGGCCGCGTCGATGAAGTCCGGCCCCTTCTTGAATGCGGCGGGCCGCAGCCCGCGCCGCCTGAGCGCGGTCAGGAGGGACAGCGTGACCAGGGTCTTGCCGGAATCGCCGCCGGTTCCGGCGACGACCATGCGCGGGAGGTGCAGGCTCACGTGGCACGCTCGAGGAGCGAGACCCCGCGGGACGGGCCCGCGGCCTGCATCACTGCTGGTCGAGACGCTTGGCCGCGCCTTCCTCGTGCGGGATCTCGATGAAGCTCCCTCCGAAGTACGTGTAGACGCAGCGCCCGGAGTCGATCAGCTTGCGGATCGCCTCCTTGCAGAGCGTCTTGTCCACGCCGTCCGACTCGTGGAGCTTCACGAACTCCTTCTGGAGATCCGTGGACTTGTACTTCTTCGTGCCAGCGTCCCGCTTTATCATCTCGAACATCTCGTCCGAGAGCTGATCTGCCGTATACGCCATCGATCTGCCTCCTAGAACTTCTGCTGGGCGGTCCGCTTGTAGGATAGCCCGGCAAAGGTGAAGTCGTCGATGTGGTACTTCGTGAACTCGATGCCCGTCTTCTCGAAGAAGCGCGGCCAGCCGATGCGCTCGATCCACTCGCCCATGCGCTCGTACCTCTGGGCGTCCTTGGCCCACACCTCGACGATGTTCTTGACCGCGGCGACCACCTCGGGCCAGCGCGGCGGGTTGTTCGGCAGGTAGGGGATCGCCAGCTTGGAGAACGTCGGGGTAGACCTCGCGTTCGAGACCTTGCCGCCGACCCAGATGCACACGCCGTCCGTGTCCGGGTTGTTGAGGACCATGGACGGGCACACCGTGTAGCAGTTCCCGCAGTACATGCAGTTCTTCTCGAGGACCTCGACCGACTGCTTCCCGTTCACCACCGCCGGCCTGATGGCCGCCGTGGGGCAGGAGGCCGACAGGTTCGGGACCTCGCAGATCTTGGGGAGCATGTCGTGGTCGACCTTGGGCGGCTTCCTGTGGATGCCGAGTATCGCGATGTCCGAGCAGTGAACGGCGCCGCACATGTTCAGGCAGCACGCGAGCGCGATGCGCAGCTTCGCCGGGAGCTTCATCTGCGTGAAGTCGTCCGCGAGCTCGTCCATGACCGCCTTCACGATGGCCGAGGCGTCGGTCGCGGGCGAGTGGCAGTGCACCCAGCCCTGGGTGTGGACGATGTTCGAGATCGAGTTGCCGGTGCCGCCGACGAGGTACCCGCCGGCCTGGATGTCCTTGATGAGCGGATCGATGTTCTTCTCGTCGGAGAGGAGGAACTCGACGTTGTTGCGGCTCGTCCACCTCACGTACCCGCCGCAGTACTTGTCGGCGAGCTTCGCGATCCAGCGGACCGTGTCCGTGGAGATGATGCGCGCCGATGCCATCCTCACCGTGAAGAGCGCGTCGCCGGACTCTGCCACGTGCTTGAGCACGCCGGGCTTCGGGATCTCGTGGTAGAGCCACTTCCCGTAGTTCTTCTTGATGATCGGGGGGAGGAACCTGTCGTAATGGGGCGGTCCGAAATCCGTCCGCTTCGCCTTCTTTACTTCTGCCATGGCTTTTTCTCCAAGCTCGCTGTTTTAATGCCAGACCTCTTCTGTCCTTCCCGCGGCCCCTACTTGTCCAGGTCGAAGAAGATGTAGGGGTTGTCGCGCGGGTAGGCGACCATCTGCGGGACCATCGGGATGCCGGTGGCCTCGCAGAACTTGCCGAGACCGACGCGCTTGATGAACTCGCCGATGCGCTCGCGGTTCTTGCCCTCCTCGGACCACAGATCCCAGAGGGCGCCGATGAACTCGTAGAGATCCTCGTACGGCTCGTTCATCTCGATGAAGGGGACCATGACGGAGGCGAGCTGCGCGCCCTGGATGATCGGGGCCTTGGCCCCGACGAGCAGGGTCGCGCCCTTCTCCGTGCCGGGGCGCAGCGCCTTGGGCATGACGTTGATGCAGTGCATGCAGCGCGTGCACTCGGAGTTCTTGATCTGGAGGTCCTTGCCGTCCCAGTCCATGCACCTCGCAGGGCACTTCCACACGACGTCCTTCATGATGTCGAGCTTCTTGGACTTCGCGTACTCGCCGAGCGCGGCCTTGCCGAGCCGTATGTCGTCCTTCCACGTGCCGATGACCGACAGGTCCGAGCGCGCGATGGAGGCCACACAGTCGTTCGGGCAGCCGGCGATCTTGATCTTGAACTTGTAGGGGAAGGCCGGGCGGTGCAGCTCGTCCT
>CAZGVR010000376.1:0-4350 GCA_964528945.1 uncultured Myxococcales bacterium | reverse complement strand
CTCTCCTCGAGCGTGGCAACCTGCGCCTCGAACCTGTGCTCGAGCCCGGCGAGATAGCGGGTGTCGAGATCGATGCCGGTCCGCTCCATGTCGGAGAGGACACGCGAGAGCGGCAGCTCGACGTCGGTAAGGAGGGAGAGGAGCCCGGCCCTGGCCAGATCCTCTCGCATCCCGGGCACGAGCGCGAACACCACCTCGGCGTCCTCAGCGCTGTAGCGGGCGGCCTCGTCCACGGGCACGTCGTCGAAGCGGAGCTGGCTCCCGCGCTGCTTCCTCGTGACCTCGTCGTAGGTGATCATCCGGTAGCCGAGACGCTCGGCCGCGATCTGCTCCAGCCTGTGCTGGTGCCTCTCGGGATCGAGGAGGTACGAGGCGAGCATGGTGTCGAATGAGATGCCGCGCATGCGGATCCCGTGCCTCGAGAGGATCACGTCCTCGTACTTCACGTGCTGCCCGTACTTGGCCACGCCGGGGTCCTCGAGGAGCGGGCGCACGGCCGCGAGGACCGTGTCGAGGGGCGGCTGGGCTGGAGCTCCGGGATACCTGTGCGCGATGGCCAGGTAGCGGCCGCGACCTGGCGCGCTCGACAGGCTGATGCCCACGATCTCGGCCCGCGTGGACACGATGGAGGTGGTCTCCAGATCGACGGAGACGGCCCCGGCTTCCCTGGCCCTCCTCATCTCCTGCTCGAGCTCGTCCATTGTGAGGATCGGTCCGTAGTCCCTGTCCTGGCCGGCTGCCGCGACCGGAGCCCTGCCGCCCGCCTCTCCGGGCACGCCGAGGATCTCGGCCGCAAGCTCCTTCAGCTCCAGACGATCGAGAAGGCGGCCCAGGCTTTCCGGGTCGCGCGACGAGCCCGGCAGGAGCGCATGCCAGTCCACGTCGATCGGGAGATCCCGCCTCAGCTCCACCAGGCTGCGCGACAGGACGGCCGAGCCCCGGTGATCGAGGAGGGCATCCCTGAGCCTTCCCGGCTTCATGCCCGCGGCCGCCGCGAGCACGCGATCCAGGCTCCCGTGCTCGCCGAGCAGCCTGGTCGCCGTCTTGGGGCCCACGCCCGGAACCCCCGGGACGTTGTCCGAGGCGTCGCCCATCAGCGACAGCAGGTCCACCATCAGGCCCGGAGGCACGCCCCACTTCTCGAGGACGGCGTCCCCGTCCATCTCCCTCGAGGACTTCACCCCAGGCTCCTCCACGACGAGGCTGACTCCGTCCCCCACGAGCTGCGCGAGGTCCTTGTCGCCCGACACGACCAGGACGCGGAAGCCCCGCTCCCTCCCCAGCCTGGTCATGGTCGCGATCACGTCGTCCGCCTCCCAGCCGTCGGCCGAGATGCACTCGAGGCCCATGCGCGACAGCACGTCCATGACGACGGGCACCTGGTCCTTGAGGTCAGCTGGAGCGGCCTGGCGGGTCGCCTTGTATTCCCCGTACATCTGCTTGCGGACCGAAGGGCCGGCAGACTCGACCGCGACTGCCACCGCGTCCGGGTTCCTCTCGCGGAGCACCTTCCTGACCATGCGGAGCACGCCCATGACCGCGCCCGTGGGCTCGCCGCGCGAGCTCGTGAGCTTGGGAAGGGCGAAGTAGGCCCGGTACACGAGGTTCAGGAGATCGAAGATCACCAGGACCCCGGGCTCGCCCGGCGGCGCGGCCTCCCTTGCGGCCGTGCCGTGTCCGGCAGGTGCGACCCCGAGCATCTCGACCTGGCCCTGATCCGTGAAGCCCTTGCGGACCGTCCCCTTGCTCGACCTCACCATGGGGCAACTGTACGACACCAGAGCGCCGCGAGTCGACAGCCTCGGGATCGTGGTATGATCCCCACCCATGATTCGACGGACATCACTTGCCACCATTTGCCTGGCCGCGGCCCTGTCAGCGGCGGCGTGCGGACGGCAGCCGCAACGGGAGGACGGCAGGCTCGAGGCCGGGCCGCCCGCGGCAACGGCGGATGCGGCAGCGGCCGACGCGCCTACCGAGGAGTGCTCGAAGCTCCTCGGCGCCATGCGGAGCATGCGCGACGGCGAGCAGCCGTGCTCCTCGAACGACGACTGCACGGTCTGGCACAACGGGGAGTACTGGGACGGATGCCCGCCCGAGACGAACAAGGAAAACGCCGGGAAGCTGGATGCGATCCGCGCGGAGATCGAGGCCGCCCGATGCCCGGTCGAGACAGGCGCGAACTGCGGCCCGAGGCTGGTCAGGCAGTGCGTTGCAGGCCTGTGCGGGGGAACCCCGCCCTTCGTGATGCACCTCACCGACGAACAGAAGGCCGCATACGAGGCCAAGAAGGGCAAGACTCAAACCCTCCCCCTGCCCGCGGGCGCGGCACCGGGAGGGCCCTGACCGTGGACAGGAGCGCGAAGAGGCCCGCCCCCCTTCCCATAGGGCAGACCGCCGAGGCGGTCATAGTACAGGCTTCCCCGAGGGGGCGGCGCCTGCTGGCGATCCTCTCGAGGTGGCGCGACATGGTGAGCCCGGCCACCCTTGAGCATGCCTGCCCGACCTCGATCAGCCGCGACGTGCTCAGGCTGACCGTGACCGATCCCCTCTGGATGAGCGAGTTGACCTACTTCCTGCCGTCCTTCCTGCAGGCCTTCAACGATGTCCTGCCAGAGGGGGAGAAGCTCAGGGAGATCAGGCTGAGGATGGGACAGGTCCCGGCGCGTCGCCATGCAGGTCCGGCCCCGGACGCCCGGTCCGAGCCGGTGGCCCGGCCCGTGGACACCTCTGCGCTGCCGGGGAGGATCAGGGACAGGCTCGCCCGGATATCGGACCCCGAGCTCAGGGACCTCGTGACGAGGATGGCCTCCACCTTGAGCACTGGCCGGCACTGACCCCGGGCGGGGGTAGTGTCCTAATTTGAAATCAGGCCGGTTACGCTTGCGGCTGTGGCATATGGCGCGGATCGGTGCTCTAAGTCGCCAACCACGACGCAGCCGATGCCCGTCGGCGCGTCTGTCATTGATTGTCGTTCTACGCCACAACTGGCACTTGTGTCACCCGCTGCACTCCGATTCTTGACAAATGCCAGAAAACGCTTATTGTATGCAGAGGAGGTCAGCAGCAATGAAGGCCATGGATGACATAATCGCCATGCTTGAAGGCCGACGGTCGCATTTCAACAAGGCTATCGACGACGCCATACGAGCAATCCGGGCGGCCGACGCGGGCAGCGGCAATAAAGCCGCGCACGCTCCGAATGCGACAGGGCACGGTTCAACGATCAACCTGAGGGACATTGCCGCGAGTCTCCGTGCGGGGAGCCTTCTTGAGAAAACAGTATCCGTCCTCCCGCAGGACGGGAAACCGATGCACATAGATGAAATCCTGAAGCGGCTCGGCGAGGGCACCGATCGTGGCACGCTGGCAAGCGCCCTGGACAGGGGAACCAAGCGCGGCGCGATCAAGAAGGTAGCACCGGCCACCTACGCAAGGGTCAAGGAGGAAGACAGAGAGGTAAACGAGTTCTAAAAAAAGAACCCCCGGCCAGCTGGAAACTTTCCGGGGGTTCATTGGGGCGTGGGTTGGTACCCGGGCCGGATTTTGGACTCGGACCTTGTGGGTTCGATTCCCGCCGCCCCAGCCGGGAAGCGCGTGCTACCCCGACGTGACAGTCATAGTGTAGCGCACGATCCCGAGAAAGTCAAGGGATATGAGGTACTTATGGCCTCCCATACGTGCGCCACCATTTGTCTAATCATTTTGCGGCCTTGCGGCGCCTCGCCTCCTGTAGCGCCAGCCGACGAACCCAGCTACTTAAGGTCAGGTCGTCCTCCTCGGCCACGCTCGTCAGCAACTTCTTCTCGTCCAGCGTGATCCTAAACCGGACCACGTCGTCCTTGACCCCATCCGCCTTGGGCTTCTTCTTGGTTGCCATGTCCACAACGTAGCACAGAAGTAGCCACGATGCAACCCTAAAAAATTTGAAACTAGGTATTGACATTGTAGCTACAACGTGGCATCATGTATGTAGATGGCAACGAGAACCAGAAAACAAACCCACCCCCGGTTGGCGCCGGGGATGGGTCGCAACTCCAAGCGGCAAGCCGCCGAGAGCCGTCGCAATCTCGATGGTGGCCTCGCCGCTGGATCAAGTCAAGCGGGAGGTGCTCCGTGTCGAACAACCTGAAGGCCGAGAAGAAGCGCGAGATCCTTGTGGCCCTCATCGAAGGGAACAGCGTCCGCAGCGTCGAGCGCATGACGGGCGTACACCGGGACACCATCTGCCGTCTACTCGTCGCGGTAGGCGAGGCGTGCGAGAAGCTCATGGACGAGCAGATGCATGATCTCCCCTCCCCAATCCCGCGCTAGCTCGCGGGCACACTTCGTAAGTGATCTTACCCATTG
>CAZGVR010000375.1:3430-4376 GCA_964528945.1 uncultured Myxococcales bacterium | reverse complement strand
TTCCGCCGCCGCCGGCAGACAGGGAGGCAGACGCATCCGTGAGCAACGACATGAGGTCGTCCTTCGGGGAGGCATCGGGCACGTCGTACGCGGCCATCGGCTGCGCGGGCATCATGGAGTAGGGCTGCGCAAAGGCCTCCTCTGCCATCGAGGCTCCTGCCATGGACGCGCCGTAGCTGGAGGTGGCGATCGCGCCCACGCCGTACCCCACGCCGCCCATGCCCTCGCCGCCCTTCTCCTTCTTGCCGCCACCCTTGCCCTTCTTGCCGCCGCCCTGGGCCTCGTCGTAGGCGATCTGCGCCTTGATCGCCTGTTCCTCCTGGTTCACTCCGCCAGCGCGGAACCCGAACGGAGGAAGCGCGATGTCGTAGAGCGGATATCCCCAGTTCCTGCTCACCACTGGCCACGTCAGGATCTTGGATCCCGTGGTGGAGAGGACCTTGAGCTGCGGGTTGTAGAACTTGTCCATGGGCGTGATCTCGAGCGGGTCGAGCATGCCGATCACGGCCTGGTCCACGATGCTCGCCCCTATCGAGGCGTCGGCCTTGGCTCCGTCCTTGTTCCTCACGATCGCCTGCAGCGAGACCGTCTCGCCCGGGGAGGCCTTGGAGGGCAGGCCCTTCAGCGTCACCTCGAGCTCCCTGTCCGCGGCGACCGGAAGGTTCTGGCCCTCGGTGAGCAGGCCGACCGGGCCGCCGCCCTTCTGCTTGCCGATGCAGAAGAGCGTGAGCAGCATGGATCCCCACGTGGGAGCCGGGAAGGTGCCGCGCGCCACTATCTTCCCTCCCTCCTTCTTGACGGGCACGAGGACCGCGCCGATCAGGGCACCGGAGGAGTCGACGATGTCCGCGTGGACCACGTCCTCGACCGGCTCGTAGTCGGCAGGGAAGCGCACGACGATCTCGGTCTTGGCCTGCTCCTTCACGACGCCGGCCGGGATCTCGCC
>CAZGVR010000375.1:0-3420 GCA_964528945.1 uncultured Myxococcales bacterium | reverse complement strand
GATCTCGCTCGTCATGGGCCGCGGCGGGTAGAAGTACGCGTACACGGTCGCGACCGCGGAGTCGACGCCCTCCATGTAGACCGAGCCGTAGATGGTGTGGTCGCCCATGGGGAACTCGAACTTGGCGATGCCGGTTTCCGCGGTCTTGGCCTCGAGCTTCTTGCCCTCGATGTCGAGCTTCACCTGCTTGTCCTTGATCGGCGCCTCGTCCAGGTCCACGACCCTGACCATGGCTCGCACCGTATCCCCTGGCGAGTACTGGTCCTTGTCCATCTCGACCACGACGCGATAGGGGTTGGAGGTGAACCTGAGATCCCGCTTGATCTCGTCGTGCCTGAAGTACTCGTCGGTCACGGAGATGGTGAAGCGGACCGTCTCGTCCTCGTAGAGCCCTTCCTTGATCTTCTTCATGGACTCCTCGTCCACGAGGATCTCGTGCGGACCCTTGCCAGAGACCTCCTTTACGGCATGGAACTTGTTCTCGCCCTTCACGATGACGTCGAGCGAGAGCTTGCCCTGGGAGAAATCACCGCCGCCGAACATGCCGAGGGTGATCTTCACGGGGAGCGACTTCGTGTCCCGCGTGAGGAAGCGGCCAAGGTCGTGCTGGATGTCGATCGCCGGGGGCACGAACCGCTCGATGCGGATCTTCGCGTCCGCGGTCTCCCTGTCGTACGTCGCCTTCAGCTTGTAGTTGCCCTCGGGCGCGTGCGCGGGCAGCGGGATGTCGAAGGACGTCACCCCCCACTCGTCCGTTTCCATGGACCCGCCCGCCACGACGCGCCCCCTGTCGTCCTCGAGGAGCAGGTCGACCGCGGCGTGCGCGATGGGCTTGAAGTCGTCCACGAGCTTCCACGCTATGGCCCGGATGTGCACGGTCTGGCCCGGGTTGTATACGCCCCTGTCCGTGTAGACGAACACGGACGCCGACTCGAAGCCCTGGGTGCGGGGGTAGGCGTTGAAGTAGGTGGCCCCGTGGAACCTCTTGGAGCCCTTCTCGAAGACGACGTCGAGGTTGTGGCTGTTCGAGTAGCCGGAGTTCACGTTCGGCTCGATCGAGAAGACCAGCGTGCCGTGCTCGTCCATCTGCCCGAGGATCTTCCCGTCCATGAAGACGCTGGCGCCTGCCGCTGGCTTGAAGTCCGGATCCCAGGCGGCGAGGTGGATGTAGGTGCCCATGGCGGTCCAGATCTGGTAGGGGCTGTCGATCACCAGGTTCAGGTGGCCGTCCCACTTCTTGGCGGAGAAGCTGGCCGCCGGATCGGCAGGCGCCTTGCCGATGAGGATCGGGAGAAGCTCCACTCCGCTCGTGACGAGCCCGGCATTCCCGCTCCCCTCCTCCCCGGCGAGCGCCCTGTCACCAATGACGAGCGCCGCGATCAGGGACGCGACCGCCACACCCGTGGACGCGTGGAACAAGCGCTTCTTCATGACTCCTCCTCCTGTCCTTCAAGACACTCGATCTAACGCATACCCGGTCGAAAAGGTCCATCCCCCTATCCTTGAAAGTGGGTTGGCCCGGGGTGATAATGGGGCCCATGTCGTCCCAACCCCAGCCCCAGCCGCAGCCCCAGCCCAGCTATGCTCCGCCGGTGGACCCCGCAGCCGTCCCGGCCGAGGGCCACCAGGATCCGCGCGTCGTGAGCGACGAGCGCACATGGGCGGCCATAAGTCATGGGCTCAGCTTCGTCGAGGGCGGCATCATCGGACCTCTCGTCGTCTACCTGATCAAGAAGGACAAATCTCCGTTCGTGGCGTTCCATGCCCTCCAGTCCCTCTACTTCGGGCTGGTCTTCCTCGTGCTGGTCATGCTGACCTTCATCACGATCCTGGGGCCGATCGCCGTGGGCATCCTCTACTGGGTGTTCGAGATACTGGCGACCGTCAAGTCCATGAACGGGGAGTGGTACAAGCTCCCGATCGTCGGCGAGTGGGCGCTCCGGACCCATCCCATGCCCGCGGTCTACCCGGCCCAGGGACCGCCTGTTACCGGCTACTACTACCCTCCGCCCTACCCGCAGCCCGCCCAGCCGCCGGGCTCCCCTGCTCGAGGGGCGGTCGGCGCCCCACCTCCGGCCAAGCCGCCCGCCTGAGCATGGACGACGAGGAGAGGAAGGAGGCGGAGATCGGGAGTGCTCGCGAGGCGCTGGCGGCCATCCCGCCCGGCTTCAGCCTCGTGACGGCCCTCCTCGAGGTGCAGGACAGGGTCGGATACCTCCCCCGCCACGTGATGGAGGAGGTCGCGGCCGTCCTCGGTGTGACGCCTTCCACAGTCTACTCGGTCGCGAGCTTCTACAACCAGTTCCGCTTCACCCACCCGGGCAAGTGCTCGATCCAGGTCTGCACGGGCACGGCCTGCCACGTGAAGCGTGCCAGGGTGGTGATGGACTCGTTCGAGCGCAAGCTCGGCATCGGTGACGGTGAGGTCACGGCAGACCGCGAGTACGGGCTCTCCTCGGTCCGCTGCGTTGGATGCTGCGCGCTGGCCCCGGTCGTGGTCGTGGACGGCCAGGTCATGGCGGACATGAGCCCCTCCAAGGTCGACGGCTTCTTCCTGGTCCGGGGGATCGGACGGCCGGAAGGCGGCGGGGAGGCCGGATGAGGGACGCGGCAAGGCACGCTGCACTGGCCTCCCGCCTCGCGGAGATCGCGCGGCTCAACCCGGATCCTCGCTCCGGCGGACCCGGCGAGGGCCGGCTGCTGGTAGAGATCGGCACGGCCACGTGCGGCCGCGCCGCCGGCGCGCTCGAGGTGGCGGCCGCGTTCTCGGATGCGCTGGAATCCAGGTCCGGCGGATCCGTGGTCACGGTCGGGTGCCTCGGCCACTGCTACGCGGAGCCGATGGCCGTGGTCTCGGGGCCAGGCTTCCCGCCGATCCTCTACGGATACCTCACGCCCGGCAAGGCGAGGGCCATCGTCGAGCGGTTCCTCGAGGCGGGCGACCCTGCGCTCGAGTGGGCGCTCGGCGCGACCCTGCCCAACGACCTGGTGCCGGCCGTGACCGACTCCCCGAGGTTCGCCGGCGAGACGCGGCGCCTTCTCGGGCGGTGCGGGATCGTGGACCCCGAGGACATCGGGACCTCGCTCGCTGGAGGCGCCTACCAGGGACTCGCCAAGGCGCTCGGCATGACGCCGGTCGAGATCGTCGCTGCCCTTCGCACCTCGGGTCTGAGGGGGATGGGCGGGGGAGGCTTCCCGGCCTGGCGCAAGTGGGAGGCGTGCCGCACGGCCGCGGCCGCGCCCCGCTACGTCGTGTGCAACGCGGACGAGGGGGACCCCGGCGCCTTCATGGACCGGACCATTCTCGAGAGCGACCCGCACTCGGTGCTCGAGGGCATGATCGTGGCGGGGTGGGCCGTGGGCTCGTCCGAGGGCCTGATCTACGTCAGACGCGAGTACCCGCTCGCGGTGGAGAGGTTG
>CAZGVR010000374.1:1330-4377 GCA_964528945.1 uncultured Myxococcales bacterium | reverse complement strand
CGAAGAGGCCCGGGGATCTCCCGGGCATGGCCCCGGCCGTCGACCTGCTGCGGAGGGAGATGCGGGGCGGTGCCCTGGCCATCGCCTCCGCCGACCTGTGCCACGTGGGGCCGCGGTTCGGGGACGAGAAGCGATCCTCCGATCTCCTTCCCAGGGCCCTCGAACACGAGACCGCGCTCATCCGAGCGGCCGAGCAGGTCGATGCCGTGGCCTTCTGGACCGAGGCCAGGAGCGTGTCCGACGACTTCCACGTCTGCGGGCTGCTCTCGATCGGCCTCCTCCTCGAGATCCTCCCGCCCGGCACCAGGGGAGTGCTCCTGGGGCGTGACGTCATGAGGGAGCCCGAGACCGGATCGGCCGTCGGGTCCGCGGCCATGGCATTCTTCGCGGGGCAGGGGACATGACCTGCTGGGCAGGAGGCTGGAGATCATGGCGCTGAAGAGCGGCACGCCCATCGGCGTCGGATCGCTGCCCCACCTGGACTTGCTCCGGGCGCTCGACGTGATCATGGCGTCGATGCCCGATTCCCCTCACTGGCCGCAGCTGCCGAACAGGTCCTTCCTGGAGGGGATGGAGCACCAGTTCAGCGCATGCCTGCCAGGGCTGGTCGTGGACCACCATGGCCGGCGGATGTACATCGACGACCGGGCCGGGACCTTCGGCCGGGACCTGGAGAGGTTCTGGGAGATGGCCCTCGTGGCAGGGCAGGGTGGAACCCTGGACTTCTTCGGCGTCCATCCGGACTGGGCTCCGGGTCTGGGCGCGTTCCTCGCGCGCGCCGGCAGGGATCCGGGCTTCGCCGTCGTGAAGGGCCAGGTCACGGGGCCGTTCACGCTCGGGCTCGGCCTGTGCACCGCGGACGGGCGGCCGGCGATGTACGACGAGACAATGGGGGAGGTGATCACGCACGCTGTGGCGTGCCAGGCGCGCTGGCAGGCGAGGGTGCTCTCCGGGCTCTCGGACACCGTGATCGTGGCGGTCGACGAGCCGGTGCTGTCGACGTTCGGATCCACGGCCATGATCACCGTGTCCAGGGATCATGTGACAAGGACGCTCGGGGAGGTGGTGGCCGCGGTCCACGCGGAGGGCGCGCTCGTGTGGACGCACTGCTGCGGCAACACCGACTGGTCCATGATCGTGGACGCGGGCGTGGACATCGTGAACTTCGACGCGTACCGGTTCGCGGAGAAGATGGCCGTGTACTCTTCGTCGGTCTCCGACCTCCTGGCAAGGGGAGGCTGGATGGGCTGGGGCGTCGTTCCCACGTCGACCGACGTTCGCAGCGAGAGCCCGGGATCGCTGCTCGGAAGGCTTCGCCAGGGCCAGGAGACCCTCTCGTCGCGTGGCGTGGATCCCGACCTGCTAGCCGCGAGGACCCTGATCTCTCCCGCCTGCGGCACCGGTCCGATGGAACCCGGGGACGCAGAGGCCGTATACGCGCTCACGGCGGATGTGGCGGCGGCATGGCAGGTGCCGTGAGGATCGCATGAGGCCGCTCCGAGACATCCCGCGCGAGGTACTGGAGGGCATGCTCGTGGATTTCGCCCGGAACTGGCTCGCCCACGACGGAGTGTGGTTCCAGGCCGTCGAGGAGGCGCGCGGGCTGGAAGAGGCGATCCGCCTGGACACTCGTGCATGGGAGAGGTTCGCCGCGATCGAGGCCAGGAGGATCATGGCGCGCCACGGGATCCGCGAGGGCGGCGGCGTGAAGGCGCTCGCGACCGCCCTCGATCTCCGGATGTACTCCTGCCTGAACGACCAGGTCGTGACCGTCGTGGACGAGCGCACGTGCCTGCTCGAGATGCTCGGCTGTCGCGTCCAGGAGGCTCGAGCCGGAAAGGGGCTGCCGGACTTCGGGTGCCATTCGGTCGGGGAGGTGGAGTTCGCGAGCTTCGCGCGGGCAGTGGATCCGAGGATCGAGACCCGCTGCGCCCACTGTCCCCCCGACCCCCGGCAGCCCGGCGGCCAGTGGTGCTCGTGGGAGTTCACGCTTCGGCCCGGCCGGGGCTAGGCCCGGGCCACCACGAGGCCGTCCTCCGCGGCGCCGAGCGGCATGGGCTCCCTGAAGCCGGCATCCTCCAGCATGGACGTGATCTCCCCCAGCGTGTAGCACCGGCCGCGGCGCGTGGACACGAGCATGTGCACGTCGAAGAGCGCGGCGCGGGGCGGGGAGGCCCTGTCCTCCGAGAGGACGTGCTCGCGGATCACGATGCGTCCTCCGGGAGCGGTCACCCGCCTCACCCGGGCGAGGAGATCCCGGTTCTCGGCCTCGCCCTCCGCGTGCATGACCGACGACAGCAGGACGAGGTCCCATGGCCCGCCGAGATCGCAATCGCGGTCCCGGTAGAAGTCCGCCTCGATCGTGGACATCCTTCGCCCCAGCCCCCTCTCCTCCGCAGGCCGCCTCGTCACGCGGAGCGTGATCGGGAGATCCGCCACCGCTGCTCGCAGTCCCGGCCACGCGTCGAGCAGGGCGAAGCAGAACGTCCCCGGTCCCCCCCCGAGATCGAGCAGGGTGTCTGCCCCCTCGCGTGGCAGGATCGAGGCGAGCCTGGATGCGGGCGCGGCCGCGTACGCGTGCATGGCCAGGATGAAGGTCTCGTTGCGCCCCGGGTCCAGCGTCACGTCCAGGTCGTCCGGGAAGTCGGTGCGCCCGGACCGCAGCACACCCTCGATTCGCGCCCACTTGTCGAAGCCGTCCGCCTGGTGCCTGAGCCCGTCCATGGCCCCGCCCCGGAGATCGTCCGCCAGGACGCCCGGCAGCGCGTAGGTTCCCGACGAGGTCTCCACGATGCCGAGCGATGCCGCGGCGTCGAGGATCCGCCTGAGTACGGGCTCGTCCACCCGGCAGCGAGAGGCGATGTTGGCAGCCGTACCCGGCCCCTCGACCAGCCGCTCCACGACCCCGGTGCGGACGAGCGCCATGACGATCAGGGATGGCCGGTAGGCCCGTACCGTCTCGGCCAGCCGATCCGCATCCCATGCCTCTCCCATCGGGCCTTCCTACGGCCCGGTGATCGTGAGAACGAAGCTCGCGCCGGCGCCGG
>CAZGVR010000374.1:0-1320 GCA_964528945.1 uncultured Myxococcales bacterium | reverse complement strand
CGGACGGCCGATTCCGCCGTCGATCCCGCTCGGCCCGCGCCCTGCATCGACCTACAGCATGCAGAACGCGGTCCCCGGAGCCCGAGCCCGCACCTTCGGTCAAATGCTGCGGAGCGCGTTCGCGGGTACGGCCGGAGGGCTCGTCGACCAGTATCTCGGCGGCGCCGGCCGTGTACTCGTCGATCACCAGGTATAGCGTCCCGGCAGGCAGGAAGCCCGTGAACCGCGAGGTCAGGCGGGAACCCCCGTCGTCCCTGCAGGGCAGCCCCGCGTCGGCGCAGCTCCCGTCGAGCACGTAGAGGACAGTGTCGAAGCCAGACCCCTCGGTCGAGATGTCGACCATGGAACCGCTCGCGTGGTCGAAGCGGAACACGAGGTCGCGCCCGTTGCCGGAGCAGCAGCCGTCGGGCGGCGAGTAGTCGTCGCCGGAGCCCGCGAACGGGCCGGCGTAGGAGCGGTCGGGTATCACCCTCGCGGCCGCAAGGCACGTGTCCCCGCCCGCGACCTCGACCAGCGGTGTCACGGTGGTCTCGATCTCGTACCCGCCCATGGCCGTGAGATCCGCGCCGTCCAGGATGAACGAGTAGTCGCCGGCCTCCAGCACTGCCACCATGTCGCTGCCGGACGTCTCGCAGAGGATCTCCGGGCCCTCGCATGGGCCGACGTGGAGGTGGCCGTAATAGCTGAAGGCCGTGGAGCCGAAGGACCAGCGGACCATTCCCGGCCGCGCGAGCAGCAGATGGAAGGCCGCGTCGCGGCCGTCGAGGGCCGGGAACATGCAAGAGCTGGAGGAGCAGGTCCCGCAGTAGTCGTTCGTGAAGCCCGTGGTGGTCCCGGTGAAGGCGCCGCCGCCGGTCATGTCCGCCGGGCATGCGCACGAGTCGTTGACGCCGCCGCAGCAGGCCGGGTCCGAGGCGTCGGGCAGGCCGTTGCAGTCCCCGTCGATCCCGTCGTCGCAGCTCTCGGTCGCCCCGGGGTGCACGGCGTCGTCGGCGTCGTCGCAGTCCGGTCCCCCGCACGATCCCGGCGCGGAGCCGTCGCCGTCCGCGTCCAGGAGCACGTTCAGGCACGTGTCGGTACCCTCGTCGCAGTTGTCATCGGTGCACGGCTCGGAGTCGTCGCAGGCGGCCGGCGTCAGCACGTTCGTGCAGGCCCCGTCCGGCTCCGTGCACGTGTCCAGCGTGCAGGTCACCCCGTCGTCGCAGCCGACCGGCGTGCCGGCACGGCAGCCCAGGACCGGGTCGGAAGCCCGGCCCGCGGGGCAAGAGAGTCGCACGCAGCGTCGATCCCGATGGGCGCCGTGGACTCACAAAACAACGA
>CAZGVR010000373.1:0-4388 GCA_964528945.1 uncultured Myxococcales bacterium | reverse complement strand
GCGGGAAGAAGGGTATGGGGTGGGTCGACGACGACCCGCCGCCGCCGAAGGCGAACGCCATCACTCCCGAGTTCATGGAAGTGCTAGCCCACTAGCCCCTGGGGCTCGATCGAGCGAAACCACCTTTGAACACCATGGGTTGCATGGTCCTGGGAACATGTTCCCGAATTGTCCGACAATTTGGGAGTTAGGTCACCAGGATCCGGAGAAGGACTCCCACATCTGCCACGCTGCGTCCTCGGCGAGCGGCCCGAATGCCGTGCCGGTCCACTGCGCGAGGGGATCGGATCCGGGAAGGCTGGCGGCAGCGACGAACACGTCGGGCCGCTCCCCGGCGATCCTGGCGGCCATCATGTCTCCGGTCGCGAGGCCCGCGATGTACACCCGATCCGTGTCCACGCAGAAGCGCTCGGCCGCGTCGCGGGCCACGGACACCACGAAGTCCACGTCGTCCACGGACGCGACCGAGGCAGCGCCGCAGCACTCGCCCGAGTTCCACGATCCCACGAACCCCTCCGGGTACACGGTGATGAAGCCCTCCAGATCCGCGACCGCGTCCAGGCCCGAGAGCGCGGCCATCTCGGCAGGGCCTGACGCGAAGCCGTGAAGGGCCACGACCAGCGGCGCAGGGATCGCGCCGTCGTACGAAGCCGGAACGTGCGCCTCGTACGATCGCAGCAGCCCGCCGTGCTCGATGCCCATGACGTGCACGCCGGCGCCCGGATCCCCGGCCACCGGGCACCATGCCTGGTCAGGGCCGGGCGCGACCGCCTGCTGGACGACTGCTGCCTGTGCCGCACCGGGCGCCGGCCCTTCAATGGACGTGCCTGCGAAGCCCGCAGTCGTCGTGAGCGCCAGTACGAATCCGAGGACCTTCCACCTCATCGCCGACCTCCTGCACCTCGAGAACCCCGTTTATAGCAGGCCGCATCGCGCTGCCTCCAGAAAGCGCCCATGCGTGGTATCATCTCGGCAGAGATCGTCCGAGCCGGCAAGGAGGCAGCAATGATGAAGAGGTCGATGCTCCCGGTGTTGCTGGCGCTGGCCCTGGCTTCCCTTTCCGGGTGCGGCGGCACGATCCTCACGGGCGAGGCGTACTGCGGTGACGAGGAGTGCACGCCCGGCGAGACCTGCGAGTCCTGCCCAGAGGACTGCGGGGAGTGCCCGCCCGAGTGCGGGGACCTGGAATGCAACGGCGAGGAGACCTGCGCCACGTGCGTGGCGGATTGCGGGGAGTGCCCGCCCGTGTGCGGCGACCTGGAATGCAACGGCGAGGAGACGTGCGGGACCTGCGAGGCGGACTGCGGGGAGTGTCCTTCGGTGTGCGGGGCCGGCGGCTGCGAGGAGGACGAGGCCTGCGACACGTGCCCCCTGGACTGCGGCTTCTGCCCTTCGGTTTGCGGGGCCGGCGGCTGCGAGGAGGACGAGACCTGCTGGGACTGTGCCGTGGACTGCGGGCCCTGCCCGTCATTCTGCGGCGACGGGTACTGCGACCACGACGAGTCGTGCCTCACGTGCGAGCTGGACTGCGATCCCTGCCCGCCCGGCTGCGGGAACGGCGTCTGCGATCCCATGGGAGGCGAGACCTGCGCGAACTGCCCGGGGGACTGCCTGTGCGGCGACGATACCTGCCGCGACATCCAGGAGTGCGCCCTCACCTGCGCGTTCGACCGCGCGTGCATGAACACCTGCATCGAGCGCGGGTGCTACGAGGCACAGCCCGAGGCGGTCAACTACCTCGTCTGTCTCGACGGCCACTGCCGCGACCAGTGCGCGGATCCCGCGACCGCGGTCTGCCTCGGCTGCGCCATGCTCTTCTGCCCGATCGAGAACATCAGGTGCATGAACGGCCTGTGCGGCCCGCGCGACTGCGGAGACGGCACGTGCCAGCCCGAGGAGGACTGCACGAGCTGCCCGACCGACTGCGGCGACTGCCCGGACCTGTGCGGGGACGGGACCTGCCAGCTCTTCGAGGACTGCAACACGTGCACGGAGGACTGCGGGCCGTGCTACTGGTGTGGCGACGGCTACTGTGACGTCGAGGAGGACTGCTCGACCTGCCCGGAGGACTGCGGCAGGTGCCCGCTCCTCTGCGGTGACGGGCTGTGCGAGCAGCTCCTGCTCGAGACCTGCTCGGGTTGCCCGGCGGACTGCGTGTGCGGCGATGCCGCGTGTGGCGGGATCATGGCGTGCATGTTCGCATGCACGGACATCTTCTGCACGAACGACTGCCTGGGATCGGGCTGCAGGGACGCCCAGACCCAGGCCCACGATCTCCTGGGCTGCATGCTGACCTCGTGCATAATGGATTGCATCGATCCCAGCTCCTCGACGTGCCAGTCCTGCCTGATGACGTCCTGCAGCACGCAGATCCTCCTGTGCGTGACCGGAACCTGCTGAAGCACTGGTCCCCGGCCAGGTTGCTTTCCGCAGTCAGGGAGACGAAGGACGTCGATGGTCGTTTCCGCCTCGAACGGCACTCACCTTGCTGTGCCGTCGGGCAGTTCGGCGAGTATGCGGGACGCCTCCTGGGCCAGTACCATGCCTCCCTTCTCTGCTGCCGAGCGAAGGCGGTCCGCCCATCGCGGGTCGGAGATGCCCCATTCGACGAACCTCTCGAATACGTCGGAGCCGTGGGTCGGCATGTAGTAGTTCGAGAACAGAGCAGGAACATGGTCGATGAGAAAGGAAACGACCCGCGCATCGCCGCGCGCAGCCGAGTAGATCTGTATCGCGTCGGTGATCTCGGCGAGGCGCCGTGCCCTTGCGAGTTGACGCATGAAAGAAAGCACGGCCTCGGTATCACGACGGGCGGCAGCGTCGAGGCATAGCGCTCGCTCGTCACCGTCGAGCTTCCCCGGTCGTCGTCCATATCTGGGTGTGACGCGGAGATTCGGATAAGAAAGGATGCAAGCCCTTGCGACTCCAACCAGCTCTGCGACTTCTTCCTGCCAGATCGGGGCCAGCCTGAGCTCCATGTTTGCGCGTGCCGCGGCAAACCCGAAGCGCCACACTGCCGGGAAGGCTTCAGGCTGCTTCGCGTGGTCGAGTAGGTCGAGGATTGCTTCGATCTGAACTCGCGTCGATTGATCCGGCAGCACGATGTCAACGAAGCTCCTGACGACGTTTCCCGGCGGGGGCAATCCGATCAAACGAAGCTGCAGGACGCCGGGGGGCGCATCCAGGAGGGTCGCTGGATCCTCGCCCGAGATGTCGCGGCCGTGCCAGTACAGGTATGCATTGATGCCATGGTCGGTTCCGTGTACCACCCTGTGGGCAGTGAGGAACATCAGGCTGCCGCCATCCGAGGTGCTTCCTTGCCCCCATCCGCGACGGTGCGCTCCACGAGGTGGATGTCGTCCGGCGCATCCGGGGCGAGGTAGCCGCGGACGCGGCGATCGGCCTCCTCTCGCTCCTCCGGAGTCATGAGACGCCAGAGTTCGTCGGATTCCTCCAGGAACTCATCCTCCAGTTCTTCCGAGATCGTGCCTCTTGCTCTTCCTATCACGAGCTGGCGCTCTATCTGATAAAAGCGGTCCGCAGCGCTCATGTGAGCCTCCAGTCCGGTCGTGTTCCCGCGATCGAAAGGCGGTATCTTGTCGAGAGCATTGCCTCGGCGGGTTCGATGAATCCGTGCGAAATCGGGTCTTCCGCGTCCGGACGGAAAGCGAGATCCGCTCCCAGTTCCGTTTCCCGGATGACGAAGAGGGGATCCTTGACGATGCCGCCCAGAGACCTCGGGCGCCGGAGGGGGTTCATGCGAGTCGGGTCGTCGGGCGTGACCGACAGACCTCCCTTTCCGGGATGAACGTTCCCCGATTCATCCACAGGGATATCGCGAGGGATTCTCACTCCGAGCCCACGAGCGCTGTCCTCACAGACTGGCCTGTCCTTGCTGTCTGCTTTCATCGAGCGGAACAGCGGCCTGTGCGCCGGACTCGGTGCATTGGGAGTCTTATCCGCCGGGCTCCGCGTCGTCATGATGATCTCGACCGCTCGAGCGCTGAGCGCGATCTCCGGAAACTCGAACGGTTTTTCCGTGCCATCGATGGAAGTATACCGGTTGGTACGTCCGAATCAAGCCGGAGCATGTGATTGCGCGCCCGGCGATCGGCCTGTATCATGGCCGGATGACGATCAGGACTTTGCTGGCCGCTCCAGGGCTCGTCCTCGCCCTCGCGCTCGCGGATCCGTCAGCCGCCATGGCAGCGCCCGCTGCCAAGCCGGCCAAGGCCGGGAAGGCCGAGGCCAAGAAGGCGAACAAGAAGGCAGCCCAGCTCATGAAGCAGGAGAAGTGGGAGGAAGCCCTCGCACAGCGCGAGGCTTCGTACGAGGCGACGCCCGATCGAGCGGTGAAGCCCGCCATGGGCACGTGCCTCTTCCCTCTC
>CAZGVR010000372.1:2386-4407 GCA_964528945.1 uncultured Myxococcales bacterium | reverse complement strand
CGAGCGTCGTGGACGCCGAGACCGCATTGAGCACCGAGATCCCCGACAAGTACGAGGACTACTTCGAGAAGTGCGAGCAGTACGAGAAGGACATCGAGGAGGCGAAGCTCTACATCGAGGAGACGCCCTCGATGCTGGCTGCGAAGCTCGATCTCGCGGAGGGTGCGACCCTCGAGCAGGTCACCGAGGCCATCCGCTCCAGGCTGCAGGACCAGGTGGTCAAGTTCGGCGTCGGCATCGAGGTCACGATCGAGGGAGACGTCGATCTCGGCGCGTCTGCCAGCGCCGGCCCCGAGGGTGCGAGCGCGGAAGCGGGCGCCTCGGCCGAGATCAGGGTCGAGATCAAGCTGGTAGGCACGCTCGAGATGACCGAGGGCCTGCAGGATCTCTTCGACACCGCCAAGCTGGCGATCGAGAGGATCGTGGGCAGCATCCGCAAGCTCAAGGCGCTCTCGGAGCAGGTCCCGGAGCTGATCTCCGAGGGCAAGGAGCTCGCGACGAGCGTCGAGGCCGACATCAAGAACCCGGCGACCGCGGCCGAGGTGGCGCTCAAGCTGACGAAGCTGACGGACATGTTCGGAGAGGTCAAGGGCCTGATGGACGTCTCCTTCGAGATGAAGGTCGAGATCAAGGCCAGCCTCACCGTGGAAGCCGCACCGGCCGAAAAGGGCAAGGGCAAGGGCAAGGGCGGCAAGGCCAAGTAGCTCCCCCCCCGAAATGAGACCGCGGCCACGCTCGCGTGAGCTCGGCCGTCAGGGAGCCGTCGAACCGGCTCGCGGGCTCGACCTACCTGGAGAAGCTCCGCTGGCTCAAGCAGACCGGGCTGGCCCGGCGGCAGCTCGATGTCCAGGTACCTGCGGAACTCCCTGGCCATGGGAATCAACTCCTGATTGGAATCACCGGACAGGAGTGTATTCCCGAGGATGGCCTTGGTCGGGCCCGCGAATGCCCGAGTCGACGGCATGCTCTTGCCCGTGACGAGCGCCGAGTGTAGAATGCTTCGACAACAGTGCAGTGGGCGCGTGTCCCTCGTGCATCGTTCGTGCCATGGTCCCGTTGCTCACGGCCGTGGGTATACGAGAACGGGAATGGAGGCCAGGATGACAGGAACAGCCATGTGGAAATCGTGGGCAGCCGTTGCAGCGACGGCGGTGCTCTGGTACGGGTGCGGCGGCACGGACTGCGGTTCGCCATCTCCCGATGCGGATGCGGACTCGTCCGCTGAGGTGGACGTGGCCGAGGACGTCGCGGCCGAGCCGGATGGGATCGACGATCCGGACGCGACCGAGCCCGACGTGGTCGGGGACACCGTCGACGATGACGTGGAGCCGGACGTAGCCATACCCGTGGACTGCTCTGCAATCGCGGAATACATGACCAGGGAATCCCTTCTAGTTCACCTGGAAGCCCTGGAGTCCATCGCGATGGACAACGACGGGACGAGGGTGGCCGGGTCGCCTGGCTGGGAAGCCACCATCGACTACGTCGAGGCACGGATGGAGGACTACGGGTACGTCACAACGAGGCACGCCGCCACGTATCCCTTCACCGAGGAGACGGTCGGGGTCTTTCCGGCGTGGGAGACCGGGCCTGGAAGCGAGGGCGTGACGGGCGGGCGGATCTTCTCGGGGCGGCTCAACATCCTGCTGGATCTGGCGATCCCGGAGCGCAAGCCGCCGCGGATCATCGTGGCGCCGGTACAGGCGGCGCTGCAGGCCGTTCCGCCGGCGGAGCTTCTCTGGGGAAACCTGCTGGAGATCCGGCCCGGGAAGCCCCTTCCCAGAGAAAAGCTCGCCGAGGCGCTGGTCGCGCACGAGTTCGTGCGGGTGCCGCAGGTGGAGGCGCCTGGGGAGTTTTCGGTGCGCGGGGGAATCGTGGACGTATTCGCGCACTCGGACGAGCGGCCGTGGAGGATCGTGTACGACGGGGACGAGGTGGAGACGGTGCGGCCGTTCGATCCGGCGACGCAGCAGTCGGCGCGGGCGGAGCGGGAGGTGGCGCTGGGGCTGGTGAAGAAGTCG
>CAZGVR010000372.1:1667-2376 GCA_964528945.1 uncultured Myxococcales bacterium | reverse complement strand
ACGTATCCCTTCACCGAGGAGACGGTCGATCCGGTGATGGAGATGACCGTTCCCACGGCGCACGTCTACACGTTCAGCGAGGACGATCCCGTAGTCATGGCCGGGGACTGCCAGCGGATGCACCTGAGCAGGCCCGGAAACGTGACAGCCGAGGTCGAGGCCGTGGATCTCGAGCTCGGGCCGGGCAACACGTCGAGCAGCGGATGCGAGCCAGAGGACTTCACCGGCTTCATCGCAGGGCGCATAGCACTGGTCCAGCGCGGCACCTGCCCGTTCGTTACCAAGGCCACGAACGCGGACGCGGCTGGAGCCACCGCGGTGATCCTGTTCAACCAGGGCAACACCCCGGACAGGGAAGGGCTCATGCTGGGGGGAAGCCAGATGACGGCAATGTACCCCACCGATCCCGAGCATGGGGTCAGCATCCCGGTCCTGTTCGCCAGCTACGATGCCGGGGCAGGGATCGCTGCCCAGCTGGCGGGCGGGCCGGTCGTGATGCACGTGAACGTGAGCGACCTGTTCGAGGTCCGCTCGAGCCAGAACCTCCTGGCCGAGAACGGCACGGGCGACCTGGACGACGTCGTCTTCTTCGGGGCCCACCTCGACTCGTTCCCCGGATCGCCCGGCCTGAACGACGATGCGAGCGGCCTCGCCGTGGTGCTCGAGATCGCCCGGGAGGTCGCGCAGTGCGATCCGGTCCGTGCGTTCC
>CAZGVR010000372.1:0-1657 GCA_964528945.1 uncultured Myxococcales bacterium | reverse complement strand
TGGCGCAGGCCCTGGGGCTCGCTGCAGTACCTGGACAGCCTCGGCGATGAAGATCGTTCCAGGATTTCGATGTACTTCAACGTGGACATGGTCGCCTCGCCGAATTACGCGCTGTTCGTCCTCGACGGCGACGGTTCGGACTTCTGGGTCCCGGGCCCGACCGGCTCCGCCGAACTCGAGTGGTTCCTGACCGTAGACCTCATGCTGAAGGGCTATCCCACGGTGCCCTTGTGGGCGACCGGCTCGGACCACTGGAGCTTCTTCACGTACGACATCCCTTATGGAATGGCGTTCTCCGGCGCGGGGTTCGACGGCGAGGCCAAGACGGACGAGGAGGCCGCCCTGTTCGGCGGGACGGCCGGGGAGAAGTACGATCCCTGTCATCACGAGGCCTGCGACACCATCGACAACCTGAACCTGGACATCGCCGAGGTGCTGGCCAGGTCCTACGCCAGCTCGGCCCAGTTCTTCGGGGTTGACGGCATGTCGGTTCCACGGCTGCCCTGAGGCCGGACGTGTCCAGCGGGCGCAAGGAGATCGGGATCGGCCATCACGTGCCGACGTCGATCCGCCTGGCGGCCCTCGCGGTCGCACTCGTCCCGGGTGGGTGCTCGGCGTGCATCGCCAACGATCCAGCCATGCTCAGGCACAGGGACGTGGGCTCCGAGGACGTTGCCCCAGAGACGGATGCCAGCGATCCGGAAGCGCACGATGATTCGTACGAGGCCGACTGTCCTGACGACCAGGAAGCGGATGACGTGTCGATCCCGGACGTGGACGTCGTCGAGGTCGTGGAAGACGTCGAGATCGAGTTCACGTCCTTCGTCCTGATCGACGTGGGGGACCCCCCCGCAACTTTCGCAATGGGCGCGCCTTCGGGCTCGCCCGGCTACATGGAAGAAGAGGTGGAGCACGCGGTCACGCTGACGAAGAGCTTCGAGATCATGGTGAACGAGGTGACGCAGGCCGAGTTCGAGGCGCTGATGCGCTACAATCCGTCCGACTACGATACGAGCGGCCGCGCGACCCACCCCGTCGAGCAGGTGTCATGGCACGAGGCGGCCGCCTATGCCAACGCGCTTTCCAGCAAGGACGGGCTCAGCCTCTGCTATGACTGCACGACCCCTGAGCATGGGCCGGACGTTCGCTGCTCGACGGCCATCTACGGCCTCCCGCCTCACACGCCCTACAGCTGTCCTGGCGGCTACCGGCTCCCCACGGAGGCGGAATGGGAATACGCCGCCCGGGCGGGGACGACGACCTCCACCTACAACGGCGACGTCGCGACCGAGTACCTGTATGCCTGCCCGCCCGAGGATGAGCCCTGCCCGGTTCTTCTACCGATCGCGTGGTTCTGCGGCAACTCGCTGCACGTGACGCATCAGGTACGGACACGGGCCCCCAATGACTGGGGCCTGTACGACATGCTGGGCAACGTGGGCGAGTGGTGCTTCGACTGGTACGCCTACTACCCCGGAGACGTCACGGACCCGTGGGGTCCCACGACCGGGACGGAGCGCGTGTTCCGCGGCGGCTCCCTGCTCGACTCGGCGTGTCTCCTGCGCGCCGCCTGCAGGGACTCGGACATCGACACGACCGCGAGTTGGATCCTCGGGTTCCGGCTGGTACGCAACCCCTAGCAGCGTCCACGAGTCGT
>CAZGVR010000371.1:2832-4407 GCA_964528945.1 uncultured Myxococcales bacterium | reverse complement strand
TCACGCCCTTCACCTTGATGTCCATCTGCATGGCCGTGATGCCCTGGGCCGTGCCCGCGACCTTGAAGTCCATGTCTCCGAGGTGGTCCTCGTCTCCCAGGATGTCGCTCAGGACGACGAACTTCCCGGACGACTCGTCGAGGACGAGCCCCATGGCTATCCCGGCGACCGGCGCCCTGATGGGCACGCCTGCGTCCATGAGGGACAGGGTGCCGCCGCAGACGGTGGCCATGGACGAGGACCCGTTGGACTCGGTGATCTCCGAGACGATCCGGATCGTGTACGGGAACGACTCGCTGGCCGGCACTATCCCGGAGAGGGAGCGCTCGGCCAGGTTGCCGTGGCCGATCTCGCGCCTGGACGGGCCGCGCATCATCTTGACCTCGCCGACGCTGTACGGCGGGAAGTTGTAGTGGAGCAGGAATCGCTTCCAGAACTCGGGGAGCAGCCCGTCTATCTTCTGCTCGTCCCGCGCCGTGCCGAGGGTCGTCGTGACTATGGCCTGCGTCTCTCCCCTCGTGAACAGCGCGGACCCGTGGACGCGCGGGAGCACGTCCACCTCGCACGTGATCTGCCGGATGTCCCGCGGTCCGCGGCCGTCCACGCGCTGGCCGCGATCCAGGATGAGCTGGCGCAGCACCTCGCTCTCGATCTTCCCGAGGATCTCGCCCACGTCGCCCTGCCTGGGCGGCGGGGTCATGGAGGCGGCCAGGTCCTCGAGCACCCTCGCCTTGACCACGTCGAGGGCGTGGTGACGGTCCATCTTGCCGGGCCTCCCGAGCGCGGCGCGCACGCCGTCTGCGGCCATGGAGCGGACGCGGGCCTCGAGGGCCTGATCCATGACTGGCGGCGTGAACGGGCGCTTGGGCTTGCCCACGGTCCTGCGCAGGTTCTCGATCACCTCTAGGACCGGCTGGATGGACTCGTGGGCGAACATGAGCGCCTCGACCATGGAGGCCTCGTCCACCTCGCGGGCCTCGCCCTCGACCATCACTATCGCGTCGCGGCTCGCTGCCACGACTATGTCCATGTCGCTCTGCTCGATCTGGGGGAGCGTCGGGTTCGCCACGAACTTGCCGTCGACGCGGCCCACCCTCACCCCTGCGACCGGGCCGTCGTACGGGATGTCGGAGATGTGCAGCGCGGCGCTCGCGCCGGTCAGGGCCAGCACGTCCGTGAGATACGCCTGGTCGGCAGAGAGGACGGTCGCGATTATCTGGGTCTCGTTCCGGAAGCCCTTGGGGAAGAGCGGCCTGTTCGGCCGGTCGATGAGCCTGGCCGTGAGCACCTCGCTGTCCCTCAGCTTGCCCTCGCGCTTGAAGAAGCCGCCGGGGATCTTGCCGGCGGCGAACGTCTTCTCGATGTAGTCGACCGTGAGGGGGAAGAAGTCGATCCCCTCGCGCCCCGTGGTCAGCGCGTTGGCCGTGACGAGCACGACCGAGCCTCCCTGCTGAATCCATTATCGCTACTGACTCAAGTAAATCATTCATTTCATATCCATAGGAGCCTGCATTCCCGCGAACAGCTCCTCCTGCGGTCCCGGGTATTCCTGCAAGCCCTTCAATTCCGGAAAAA
>CAZGVR010000371.1:0-2822 GCA_964528945.1 uncultured Myxococcales bacterium | reverse complement strand
ACGTCGGTCTCGCCGCTGCGCGACTTCTCCCTGACTGTCATGTTGCGAACTCCGTTCCGGATCCCCGATGAGGGATCCTGCTAAAGTTTGGCGGGCGAATGTGGATGCTGGGCGCGAGTCCCACCGGAACCAGGCCGTGCGTTCATGCCGGCGCGATCCGGGTCAGGTTTCTCGTGACGTCACTTCCTGAGGCCGAGCTCCTGTATCAGCGACCTGTACTTGGCCTCGTTCGTTTCCCTCAGGTAGTCGAGCAGCTTCCTTCTCTGCCCGACCATCGTGAGGAGACCGCGGCGGGAGTTGTTGTCCTTGCTGTGCACCTTGAAGTGCTCGGTCAGGCTCTTGATCCTGTCGGTCAGCAGCGCGATCTGCACTTCTGGAGAGCCGCTGTCACGCTCGTGGCGGCGATGCTGATCGACTATCTTCCGCTTACGGGCGGCAGCAACCGTCATTCTCCCGGACCTCCCGCGGAGCCGGACCCCTGTCCGGCTTGCATTCCACTGTTTCTTGACCCACCTGTTTCAAATCCTGCGCTTTTTAGCAAATTTACATGGGCTCGTCAAGCGTGGACCTCGCACGCTTTTCCACGAAATCCATGATGTCCACGACGAGCCCTGGCTTGCCATGAAGGAGCGCCAGCCCGTGATCCTGGGTATTGGGATACAGACGGCTGGTCGGCTTGTGGTCCATGAGGCCGGAAACGCTGCTCGCCGTTTCCCACGAGATGCCGTCCTGGGCCGCGGCCACGAAGACCGACCCCAGGTCCAGCGCGGAGAGCGGCTTCCACAGATCGATGCCGTGCATGGAAGCGCCGGGCGAGATCAGGACGACCGCGGGCACCTCGATGTCGCGGACCCTCGCGTCCACGGCCCACCTGGCGGCCACGGTCGCGCCAAGGCTCTCGCCCACGAACACGATCGCTGGCACGGCCGGCCCGCCGGCCGCATCGCCGCCGAGGCTGGCGGCGATCCATGCCAGGACTGCCGGGCCGTCGGCCGCCACCTTCTCCCAGTCGTCCTTGCCGAAGGACCTCGAATCCACGGTCTCCCCCGCGAGCGCGGTGCTCTTGCCGCAGCCCCTGAGATCGATGGCGAGCACGTGCACGTCCATCCTGCCCGCGAGCGCGGCCGTGAACCCGGCCCAATCGCCCTTCTCGCGCGGCGGGCCTGCGACGAGCACTGCCACGGGCGCGCCCTTCCCCCTGGCCGGCAAGTGATCCGCGACCAGGACCAGGCCGTCCTGGGCCGCGATCTCGACCGCTCGCATTGCCGGTCGAGCGCCTTCGGCAGGCTCCGTGCCGGCATCGGCGGCACCCTGGCCCCTGTCCCCCATCGCACCGGCATCCGCGTGGCCCGCGCCGCACCCGCCCCTGCACGAGGACAGGAGCAGCGAGGCGACGAGCACAAGCCGGACCGCGAGGGGAGATGGAGCGATCGAGCACATCCCGTAATTGTGGATTACCAGCATGACGATCCCGGATTATAATAGAAAGGGTATCGGGGTGGACACTGGAGTCCCGATGGTCGTCCGCGAGTCCGGCACAATGCACTTCTGCCCGGCGTGCAAGAGCGCCGTGGACAGGGTGGACACGGTGTGCCTGGCCTGCGAGGCGAGCAGGCCTGCGACCGGCTGGCCCGTCGATCCCTTCATAGGCAGGATCCTCGGGAAGAAGTACAGGGTGGACAGGCGGCTCAGCGTGGGCGGCTTCGGGATCGTGTTCCTGGCCACGCAGGTGCACCAGGGCCAGGACATGGGCAAGGTCATCATCAAGATGCTCCACACGGAGCACGCCTTCGATCCCGTGATCACCAAGCGCTTCGTGAACGAGGTGAGGGCCGCGAGGAGCCTCGGGAACCCGCACGTCGTCAAGGTGTTCGACATCGACTTCGACCAGGGGAACGTGCCCTTCATGGTCCAGGAGTTCGTCGAGGGGACCGGCCTCGCGGACATCCTCATGAAGGAGGGCGCGGTCGAGGCCGAGCGGGCCGTGTCAATCGTGATGCAGGTCGCCGAGGGCATGGACGAGGCGCACGGCAAGGGCATCGTGCACAGGGATCTCAAGCCCGAGAACATCATCATCCAGAGGGGCAAGCGCAACGACCTCGTGAAGATCATCGACTTCGGGATCGCGCGCGTGGCCTCGCACGGGGCGGCCGTGACCAGGAGCTTCGTGGGCACGCCCCGCTACATGCCGCCCGAGCAGATCAGGGGCCGCGACCTGGACGGCAGGGCCGACATATTCGCACTCGGCGTGATCGCGTTCGAGCTGCTCGCGGGACGCGCGCCCATCGTGGCCAGGGACACGGACCTCGAGTACCTCACCCTGAACCTCACGGCAGAGCCAACGAGGCTCGCCGAGATCATGCCGGAGCTGCCGGTCTCGCTGAGCGACCTCATCCACCGCATGCTCGCCAAGGACCCCGGGGATCGGCCGGCCACCATGGGAGAGGTGCTGAGGGAGCTGGACGGGATCAGCGTGATGGCCGGCTGGGGCAAGGAGATCACCGGGGAGCAGCGCGTGCCGGTCCCCACGTCCAGGCCTCCGTCCGACGGGTCGACCGCCGGGGACACGACCGGCACCACGTCGATCGATCCGCAGGGCGACGCCAGGGCAGGCACGCGCAAGACCCAGTCCTCCCCGCCGTTCACCGGGGAAAGGCCTGCCTCGGTCCCGCAGGCGGAGCCGGGCAGGTCTTCGAGGATGCCCGCGATCGTGTTCGCGATCGGCGCGGTGGTGGCCGCGGGCCTGCTCGTCGCCGCGGCCGTGATCGTCGTGGGGCAGTACCGGGACGGGAACGCGCTACCACCGAAGTCGCCGGCTGCGA
>CAZGVR010000370.1:0-4425 GCA_964528945.1 uncultured Myxococcales bacterium | reverse complement strand
CATCATGTCGGATTCGATTGCATCCAGAAGATCTCGACCGCCGAGCACGACTTCGTGAAGGATGGCTTCCTGGCCCGCACTCTCGCGGAGGAGGCACCCTGTCCGGACGTGGAGCTGAACGTTCTCCTCTCGACCGAGGACGTGACCTCGCGCGTCAAGGATGCAATCGCCGGTTCCAAGGATTTCGCCACGACCCGCAAGGAGGAGATCTCCCGCATCGAGAAGGAGTGCCACGAGGCGACAGGCCTCAAGTGCAGCGTCGTCACGCTCTACGGCGGCGGGCAGTACATGCTCTACCGGTTCAGGAGGCACACCGACGTTCGGCTCGTGTTCGCTCCCGAGCAGCAGGTGGCGTTCTTCGGCGGCGACTACGACAACTTCACCTATCCGCGGTTCGACCTGGACGTCTCGATCTTCCGGGTCTACGAGGATGGGAAGCCATTCAAGCCCGAGCACTGGCTGGAGTGGTCCAAGGCCGGCCCCGCGGAGAACGAGCTCGTGTTCGTCACCGGCCACCCGGGTTACACGGGTCGCGATCTCACCCTTTCTCAGATGGAGTTCCAGAGGGACTCCATGTATCCCGCCAGGCTGGAGCTGTACGGCAAGTTCCGCGAGGTCGTGAAGGCCTACTCCTCGGGCGGCGAGGAGCAGGCGCGCCAGTCGAAGGAGCTGCTCTTTTCCCTCGAGAACGCGCTGAAGGCCTACGACGGATACCTCGATGGCCTCAAGGACCCCAAGCTGTTCGCGGAGAAGGCCAAGGCCGAGCAGGCCCTGAGGGATGCCGTGGCCAAGGACAAGAAGCTCGCCACGGACACCGGATCGGCCTGGGGAGACATCGAGAAGGCCCAGGAGTTGCACGCCGGGTTCGCGACCGTGGAGCTGCTGTCGGCATTCCGCGGATCCGATCTCCTCTCCATCGCCCAGGGCGTGGTGCGGCTCGTCTACGAGAAGGAGAAGCCCAACGAGAAGCGGCTGGAGGAGTACCGCGATTCGGGGCTCGACTCGCTCGAGCTCCGCATCTACTCCTCCGCGCCGATCTACGGGGATCTCGAGGAGACCATCGTCCGGACGAACCTGGAGATGGCTCTCGAGAAGCTCGGGGCCAAGGACCCGTTCGTGAAGGCCGCCCTCGGCAAGGAGACTCCAACCCAGGTCGCCGCGCGGATCGTCCAGGATACGGCACTGGTCGACGTCCAGGCCCGGAAGGATCTCGTCGCCGGCGGCAAGGACGCTGTCGAGAAGTCGAAGGATCCGCTCGTCCGCTTCATCCTCGCGATCGATCCCGAGACGCGCAAGATCAGGAAGACGTTCGAGGACGATGTCGAGGCCGTCGAGGACAGGGCCGGAGGCCTGATCTCCAAGGCCCGCTTCGCCGTGTACGGGAAGTCCCTTCCTCCTGATGCCACCTTCACGCTCCGTCTCTCGTACGGTACGGTCAAGGGCTACGAGGCGGAAGGGACCATCGTGCCTTGGAAGACGACCTTCTACGGGATGTACGAACGGTTCCATGCCTTCGGCAAGCTGCCCCCGTTCGACCTCCCCAAGCGCTGGCAGGACAAGGAGGGCAAGTTCAAGATGGGGACGCCTCTCAACTTCGTCTGCACGGCCGATATAATCGGCGGCAACTCGGGCAGCCCGGTCGTGAACAGGAAGGGCGAGCTCGTGGGCCTCATCTTCGACGGAAACATCGAGAGCCTCGTCTGGAGATATGCCTTCACCGACGAGAAGGGGCGGGCGGTGGCCGTCCACTCCAGCGGGATCAAGCGGGCGCTGTATTCGATCTTCGAGGCGCCAGCCCTGGCATGGGAGCTCGGCCGGGAAGGTCCCCCGTCGGACGCCCAGCTTGGCAAGCTCGTGGGCGGCTAGGCCAGGTTCTTCGTTCCAAGGAGGATCGTGACCGGGGATGCGCGCCCTGCGGCGTACCGCATGATCCTGTTGAAGCCTCCCCTCAGCATCCAGGCCGTGACGTCCCACTCCACAGGCAGGCCGCCCCGCCCGCGACCAAGCACGCTTGCGACGTGCCTGGACCATCCGGTCAGGGAGCGGCGCAGGGGGCCGTGAAGAACGAGGATGCCATCCTCGGAGATGATGCCCGCAGTCCGCCGGATCATCCTGAGGACGTCCGGATGCGCCGCGGGAGGGAATGGTGCCACCACGAGCCCAATGCTCCGCCTCGGGAAGGGAAGCCCCGCCAGGCTTCCCACGGACATCGGGCACGCCTGGAACCCGGCCCTGGCGACCGCCCTCGCGGCACCGCCGATCCGCCTTGCGGATCCGTAAAGGAGCACGCGTCGCTCCACCGCGACTCCTTCGAAGAAACCCATGCGCCCCAGCAGCGTCACTGGCGTGTCAACGGCGACGGACGCTCCGCGAGCCGCTGACAGCGCTGGTCTGAGATCCTCCCAAGGCATTGCCAATCCCGTGCGGCTCGGCCGCAGCCCTACCCGTTCTCGATCTTCGCAACGCGGCTCCCGTGCCGCCCACCGTCGAAGCCTGACCTGAGGAACGCGTCCAGGATCTCGCAGGCCAGCGCCGGGCCGGTCACGCGCCCGCCAAGGCACAGGACGTTGGCATCGTTGTGCCGGCGCGACATGACGGCGCTGTAGGGTTCGGCGCAGAGAGCTGCCCTCACTCCGGCGTGACGGTTGGCGGCCATGCTCATGCCGAGACCCGTGCCGCAGACGAGGACCCCTCGCACCCACCTGCCGGAGGCGATCCCCGTGGCGACCGCATGAGCGAAGTCCGGGTAGTCCACCGATTCCGGCGTGCCCGTGCCGAGATCCTCGTACGCGAGCCCACGCTCGTCCAGCCAGGCGAGCAGCGCCTTCTTGAGCTCCAGGCCGCCGTGGTCGCAGGCGATAACGATCATGGTCGTCCCTCCTCCGCGATGACTAGCGTCGCATTCGTGCCCCCGAAACCGAACGCGTTCGACAGGGCCGCACTGACTGCCACGCGCCGCGGCTCCCCGGTCACGTGGTCCAGCGCGCACTCCGGGTCAGGCTCCTCGAGGTTGAGCGTATGCGGGACCGCCCCCTCGCGGAAGCCGAGCGCCGTGAAGGCGGCCTCCACTGCTCCGGCAGCTCCCAGGAGATGTCCGGTCGCACCCTTGGTGCTGGAGACGGGAACGCGATCCGTGCGCTCGCCTAGCAGCGCACGGATCGCCATCGCCTCGACCCTGTCCCCGAGGGGCGTGGACGTCGCGTGGGCGTTCACGTAGTCGACATCCCCGGGACCCATCCCCGCGTCCTCGAGGGCGAGCCTCATGGCCCGGAGCGCTCCCATGCCTTCCGGATCCGGCCGGGTCAGATCGTGGGCGTCGGCGGTGGATCCGTATCCGGCTAGAAGGGCGTGGACCCGTGCGCCGCGCTCGAGCGCATCCTCACGGCGCTCGAGGACCAGCACCCCCGCTCCCTCGCCCAGCACGAAGCCGTCTCTCCTCGAGTCGAACGGACAGGATGCCTTCTCGGGGTCCGTCTCGCGTGTGCTGAGCGCTCGCATGGCGCAGAATCCCCCCATGCCGAGGGGCGTGACCGCGGCCTCCGAGCCGCCCGCGATCACCATGTCGGCGCGCCCGTCCCGCAGCAGACGCAGCCCTTCGCCGATGGCATGCGCCCCGCTCGCGCACGCCGTCGAGACCGTGATGCCTGGTCCCCTCGCCCCCGTGACCATGGCGATCCAGCCAGCGGCCATGTTGGGGATCATCATGGGGATGAGATAGGGGGTTATGAATCTCGGGCCGCGCGTCTCGAGCGTGGTGTGCATGTTCTCTAGTGTCTCCAGCCCGCCCAGTCCGACCCCCATCACCACCGCGACCCTGTCGCGGTCAAGCTCGCCTAGCCCGGGGATCCCCGCGTCTTCGAGTGCAAGGCGCGCGGCAGCGAGAGCGAGGACCGAGTACCGGTCCATGTGGCGCACTCGCCCCTTCGGTACGAACCGCTCCGGATCCAGGTCCCGGACCTCGGCGGCCACGCGCGTGGGGAAAGGCGACGCATCGAACCTCGTGATCGGGGCTGTGCCGCTCCGGCCGGCGAGGAGGGCTTCCCAGCTCTGCCGCGTGCCGGTGCCGAGGGGAGTCACGAGGCCGATGCCCGTGATCGCAACCCGTACCCGGCCGCCTGCGGGCGCGGACGCGGCCTTCATCCCGGCAGACGCCTGCGCACGTAGGCTACCGCATCGCCTATCGTCCTCAGCCGGTCGATGTCCTCGTCGGGGATCTCGATGTCGAAGACGGATTGCAACTCCAGCACTATCTCCATTATCTGGAGAGACTGGCAACCGAGATCCTCCACGAAGAGCATGTCCGGTCCGAGGTCGTTCTCGGGAAGGCCGGTGACCCTGGAGACGGCCGCGATCACCTCCCTGTCGACGTCGCCTGGAACCAACTGCTTGCGACTGACTCCGTGGGCCGGCATCGTCCTCGAGCTC
>CAZGVR010000369.1:0-4469 GCA_964528945.1 uncultured Myxococcales bacterium | reverse complement strand
GCGGGCGGGCGTTGCGGACGTTGAAGTTGATCCTGGAGATCGGGCTGTAGAGGGCGTCCGCCGTGATGTAGCCCGCGGGCAGGTCCTGGACCTTGCACCGCGCGGCCGCGACGTACCCTCGCCCGGTCGTCACGATGGCCTCGAGCCGGAGCCGGCCACCCTCCGACAGCGTCGCGATGTGGTGATCCGGGTTCAGGATGCGCAGGCGCGAGCCAGCGTCGAAGTCGCCGGCCTTCACCTCGCAGGGGCCCTCGCGATCGATCCGGATGAACTCCATCCTTCCGTCGTACGACTGGATCACGACCTCCTTCAGGTTCAGCACGAGATCGGTCACGTCCTCGATCATGTCGGGCACGGACGTGAACTCGTGCGAGGCCCCCTCCACCTTGACCGCGGAGATGGCGGAGCCCTGCAGCGAGGACAGGAGCACGCGGCGCAGGCTGTTGCCCAGGGTTATCCCGTAGCCCCGCTCCAGCGGCTCTGCCGTGAACTTCCCGTACACGCCCGTGAGCGTGGTGGACTCGACCTCGAGCTTCGATGGCCTCGAGAGATCCTTCCAGTTCAGAACGTTGACGGTATTGGTTTCCATGCCATGACCCTCCCTGGTGTCACCTCGAGTAGAACTCGACGATCAGCTGCTCGCGGATCGGGATGGAGATGGCATCCCGCGTCGGAAGGTTCTTGATCTTGCCCGAGCGTGCGTCCCTGTCGACCTCCATCCAGGAGACCGCCTCCAGGGTCTTCGAGAACTCGACCGATTCGCTCACGCGCACCAGCTTCGAGTCCTTCTCGCCCAGCGTGATCGAGTCGCCGGTCTTCACGAGGAACGACGGGATGTTCACGCGCCGGCCGTTCACGAACACGTGACGGTGCCTGACCAGCTGCCGGGCGTCGGCCCGCGTCTTCGCGAATCCCATCCTGAACACGACGTTGTCGAGCCGGCGCTCGAGGATCTGCAGCAGGTTCTCGCCGGTCTTGCCCCTGCTCATGTCAGCCATCGCGAAGTAGCGGCGGAACTGGCGCTCCATGATCCCGTAGATCCTGCGCGCCTTTTGCTTCTCGCGAAGGCGGATGGAGTAGTCGGACGGCTTGATGCGACCCTGGCCGTGCTGGCCCGCGGGATATGGACGACGCTCGTAGGCGCACTTGTCCGTGAAGCACCGCTCTCCCTTGAGGAAGAGCTTCATGTTCTCCCGCCTGCAGTACCTGCACTGGGGTCCTATGTCCTTTGCCACTTCTAAAACCTCCCTAGGGATCGATCAGACGCGCCTGCGCTTCGGCGGCCGGCAGCCGTTGTGCGGCACCGGCGTGATGTCACGGATGGACGTGACCCTCAGGCCCGCGGCCTGGAGGGCACGTATCGCCGACTCGCGCCCTCCGCCGGGTCCGCGATCTGCGCGGCGAAGGGGGGCGACTTCTTCGCTCCCTTGATGTCGCTGGTGCCCGCGCTGCACCACGGGGTTACCTCGCCCTTCGGGTCCGTGATGGACACGATGGTGTTGTTGAACGTGGTCTGGATGTGCGCCACCCCGACGGGGATGCTCTTCCTGATCTTCTTCTTGGTCTTGACCTGGGTCATTGCCTACACGTCCTCACTCGCCGGTTCCGTCGGTCTTCTTCTTGCGGGACATGATCGTCCTCCGCGGCCCCTTCCTGGTGCGGGCGTTCGTATGGGTCCGCTGGCCGCGAACCGGGAGGCCGCGGCGATGCCTCAGGCCGCGGTAGCAGCCCAGGTCCATCAGCCGCTTGATGTTCATCGAGATCTCGCGCCGGAGATCGCCCTCGACCTTGTACCCGCCGTCGATGACGTCGCGCAGCCTCTTGACCTCGGCGTCCGACAGCTCCTCTATCTTCTTGGTCTCGGGCACGCCGGCCTTCTCGCAGATCTCGAGGGCCGTGGTCCGGCCGACGCCGAAGATGTACGCAAGGGCCACGTTGACGTGCTTCCTGCGCGGCAGGTCGACACCAGCGATTCGTGCCATGATCTCTCCTCAGCCCTGGCGCTGCTTGTGCCTCGGGTTATCGCAGATCACCCTCACGACTCCCCGTCGCCTGATGATCTTGCACTTGTTGCAGATCCTCTTGACCGATGAACGAACCTTCATGAGAGGACCTCCCTGATCGCGGCGAAGACGGCGTCCGGCCCTCGCCCGCCGCCGCCGTCCACCTTCCTCCGGAGCCCCTTCTTCCCGTAGTAGTCCTGGAGCGGTGCCGTCTGCGCGTGGTAGACCTCGAGCCGGCTGCGCACCGTCTTCTCGTTGTCGTCCTCCCGCTGGACGAGATTGCCGCCGCAGGCGCACGCATCGGCCTTGGGAGGCGGATCGAACTCGAGGTGGTAGATGCGGCCGCACGAGCCGCAGGTCCTGCGGGCAGTGAGCCGGCCCACCAGTTCCTCGTCGTCGACCATCAGGTCCACCACGTGGTCCAGCTTCCGGCCGAGCCCGACCAGCATGGCGTCGAGGCTGCCTGCCTGGGCCACGGTCCTCGGGAACCCGTCCAGGATGAAGCCTGCGGTGCAGTCCGGAAGGACGATCCTCTCCTTCACGATCCCGATCACGAGCTCGTCGGGGACGAGCTTCCCGGAGTCCATGAACCTCGAAGCCTCCTTGCCGAGGGGCGTACCCTCCTTGCGTGCGGCGCGAAGCATGTCGCCGGTCGAGATCTGCGGCACGCCGAGCGAGGAGCTCACCCGCTTTGCCTGGGTTCCCTTTCCAGCGCCCGGCGGCCCGAGGAAGATGAGGTTGTATCCCATGATGATTCCCTCCTCCTTCATCCCCTGGCACGGCGGCCGCGGATCCGCGGCCCCCTGGGTCCCGCGAACCCCTCGTAGTGCCTCGTGATGAGGTGCGCCTCTATCTGCTGCACCGTGTCGAGCGCCACGCCCACCACGATCATGAGCGAGGTCCCGCCGAAGTAGAACGGGACGTGCATGTGCTGCTGCAGCAGGCTGGGCACCACGCACACCGCGCTCACGTACAGGGCGCCGCCGAAGGTGATCCGGCTCATGACCCTGTTGATGTACTCGGCCGTCTTCTTGCCCGGGCGGATGCCGGGCACGAACGCCCCCTGCTTCTTCAGGTTGTCGGCCACGTCCTCGGGCTGGAACGTGACGGCCGTGTAGAAGTAGCAGAAGAACACGATCAGCGCGACGTAGAGCGCGTTGTAGAGCCATGAAGTGGGCGTGATGAAGTTCTGCAGATCGTTCATGCCCGGGATCTTCAGGTTTGCGAGCGTCTGCGGGAACATGAGGAGCGAAGACGCGAAGATCGGCGGTATCACGCCCGACTGGTTCACCTTGAGCGGGAGGTGCGTGGACTGGCCGCCGTACACCTTCCGCCCGACCATGCGCCTCGGGTACTGGATCGTGATGCGCCTCTGCCCTCGCTCGAAGAACACGATGGTCCCGATGACGAGCACGATGATCACGCCGAGGAAGAGCAGCGTGAGCGGCTGGATCTGGCCGATCGCGGACTGGCTTGCGGTCTGGAAGATCGCCTCGGGCAGGCGGGCGACGATGCCGGCGAAGATGATCAGCGATACCCCGTTGCCGATCCCGCGCTCCGTGATCTGCTCGCCGAGCCACATGATGAACGCCGTGCCCGCGGTCAGGGTGATCATGGTCATGATGCGGAACCACCAGCTCGAGTGGGTCACGACCGCGCCGTAGGTGGAGGACTGGTTCAGGCCCTCGAGGTAGAGGGCGATCCCGAACGACTGCACGAAGCTGATGGCCACTGCGAGGTATCGGGTGTACTGGTTGATCCGCCGGTAGCCGACCTCGCCCTCTTTCCTGAGCTCCGCGAGCGCGGGGCTGACCACGGTCAGGAGCTGCAGGATGATGGAGGCGCTGACGTAGGGCATGACGCCGAGCGCGAAGATGGAGAGCTGCTTGACGGCACCACCGGAGAACATGTCGAAGAGGCCCATCAGGGTGCCGCTGGAGCGGGCCATGATGTCGGACATGACGCTTCTGTCCACCCCCGGGATGGAGATGAAGACGCCGACCCGGTAGACAGCAAGGATCAGGAGGGTGAAGAGCAGCCTCCGCCTCAGCTCAGGGACCTTCCCTATGTTGGCAATGCCCGAAGCCATGGTCCTACCCGCCGCTTAGGTTCGAGTTCATTCCCCGGCCTTGCCCTTCCGGGCGCCCCTGGCTGCTCCCGCCCGGGATCCGGGCGGCTCGATGACGACCGGCTTCCCGCCGGCCGCCTTGATCTTCTCGGCCGCCTGGGCGCTCAGGTGGTGTGCGCTCACGGTGACCGCCCGCGTCAGCTTGCCGTCCCCCAGCACGCGCAGGCCGTTCCTGCCGAGCTTGCGGACCAGCCCCTTCTCGACGAGGACCTTCGGCGAGATCTCGTCGAGGGCCCAGCGCTCGATGTCGGAGACGTTGATGACCGTGTACTCCTTGCGGAAGGGGTTCCAGACGCCGCGCTTGGGCGTGCGCCGCTGGAGCGGCATCTGGCCACCCT
>CAZGVR010000368.1:2152-4480 GCA_964528945.1 uncultured Myxococcales bacterium | reverse complement strand
GAGCAGCAGGAGACACTCGGCGTGCTCCTGGGCGGGCTGCTGCTGGCCATCCTTCTCGTGTACATGGTCATGGCCTCGCTCTACGAGTCCCTGCTCCACCCGCTCCTCATACTGTTCTCGATCCCCTACTCGTTCATCGGCGTGATCCTGACGCTGTTCCTGACCGGGACCACCGTGAACATCCAGAGCGGCATGGGCACGGTCGTGCTCGTGGGCATCATCGTGAACAACGCGATCCTGCTCGTGGACTACACCAACCTGCTCCGCGAGAGGGACGGCATGTCCATCACCGAGGCCCTGGTCCTCGCGGGCACGCGCCGCCTCCGCCCCATCCTCATGACCACGCTCACCACCGTGGTCGCGCTCCTGCCGGTCGCCTTCGCCATCGGCCGCGGCACCGAGACCCAGGCGCCCATGGCGCGCGCCATCGTGGGCGGCCTCACGTTCGGCACGCTGGTCACGCTCCTCTACCTGCCCACCATGTACCACTGGATCGAGTCGTTCAGGGAGCGCAAGAAGGGGTCACTTACTACCTCTGTTCCCTGATTCATTTCAATACGTTGCAGACCAAGCCGCGCGATCACCGATACGTACTACCTGCTCGGCCTCGAGCCATGCCCACCCTGGATTGCCCGTCCTGGAGCCTTCTACCCCGTGCCATCTGCTCAGCGCACTGACTTCTGCGGCCCAGCACAAATGGCACACGCGAGCTCCGGGCCGCACTCCTCGCTACTCTCGCACGGGCCGCCCTCCCCTGACACAGCGCCATGCACTTCACGGTCACCAAGAACAGGGGCAACAGCCAATCCGGTCGTCGCGACCGGGCTCGGGCAGGACCGCCCGTCGCCCGCCCTGGCATGCTCGTCCGCGCACGACGGTACCTTCCATACCTCCGGCTTCGAATCTGCCAAGGCTCCAGTGTCACTGCCATCGGACAGATTGTCCTCGTCTCTCGTTTGGTCGTAGCTTCATGGCGACGGTGATGTAATGGAGCGGGTTCGTAACGCAGCACTGGCGATTGCGACGCTTGTTTCGCTGATGATCGTTTCCGGCTGCGGGAACCGGCAGCAGGCAGGCGACACTTCCTCCTCGGACGAGCCGTCCGATGCTGCGGATTCGGAGCAGGAGGACACGGGCATCGACGTTCCCGTCGACGATTCGACGGGAGATCCGGATATCGAATCGGAGGAGACCGGGTCTGGCGTGCCCATGGATCCACTTCTGGACGATCCGGAATGGGTGGGTGACGCGCTTCCCTTGGATTCCGGGATCTGACCCTGGCCCGGTCTTGAACCGCGTGAATACTTTCCTGTAATCTCTGTCTACTTTCCGTTCCGGATGACGACAGGAGGTAGACGATGCCCAGGAAGATCCGGGTGGTCATGGCCGCCGCAGCCGCTGTCTCGCTCCTTCTCCTGCCAGCCGTGGTTCCGGCAAAGGGCGGCGGCAAGGGAGGCTCCGTGTACATCACGGCCAAGGCGTGCCCGGACTCGGTCTACGCGAAGAAGGACGGGAACGCGCTCATCGCCTGGTTCAAGTCGCACAAGACGCTCGAGGTCTGGGAGAAGGCCCCCAGCGAGATCAAGAAGACATGCGACGCGCGCTGCGCCGACGAGGGCGTGGAGAGCAAGAAGCAGAAGTGCATCAAGGAGTGCACCGCGAAGGAGGAGGGCTGGGACTTCTGGATCCTGATCAACCTCACCAAGCCGCTAAACGACCTCGAGCTCACGATCAGCCTCTACGACGACGAGGTCACGCCCAGGCACCTCGTGAACTCGTTCGCCATGATGCTCATGCAGAAGAACGAGAAGATCCTCACGCAGAGGGTCCGCCTGCACCACGCCGACGGCTTCGAGTCGAACCACCGCTACCAGCTCGAGATCTCGAGCAAGAAGGTGATCAAGGCTACCCAGGCCTTAAACCTGCGCGGCGTGCCGGTCGTGTACTCGGGCGAGGTGGACTTCTCTTCAGACGAGGGGGAGTAGGGCGGGACTCCGGTGAGGCGGACGGTCCTCGTCCACGCCGGGATCGGGGCCGCCTTCATGGTGGCAGGCGCGCTCCTCTGCGTCGTGCTCTTCTTCAGGCCGTCCGAGGCCGACGTGCAGCTCCCGCGCATCACGGTCGCGGGCGTGCCCATCCGCTACGGCGAGCCTCTCAGGCCGCAGCTCACGCGCATAGGGTCCTCGTATCTCCGCTCCGAGGTCGTGCTCGGTGATGGCGAGTTCGAGCTCACGGTCAGGCGCCGCGATCTTGGCGCCTTCGTGGACTACAAGGCGCTCGAGCGGCGCGTCTCCTTCGTGGTCGAGCACAGGGCCGACCTGGACGTGT
>CAZGVR010000368.1:0-2142 GCA_964528945.1 uncultured Myxococcales bacterium | reverse complement strand
GGGGATAGTATAATACGGACGACGATTTCGGGCAAGGCGAAATTCATATAATCCTAAGACTCTATGCCAGCCCTCTTCGACTGTCGAGCCGTCGCGGCGCACTACATGGATTCCGCGGCCCAGGCGCTCCGGGCCAAAACCACCGCCGCGCGGCTGGCCCTCGAGGGACGCGCCGTGGTCCCGCACCAGGTCGGCCGCACCATGTCCGTGGACGAGACCCTGCACAACATCGAGGTGGGCCTTGCGGCCGGCGCCGGGCGCATCGAGATCGGCAGGATCGAGGAGCAGCCGCTCACTAGGACCGCGGACATAGAGTCCCTGGACATCTCCACGGTCCTGGCGTGGTTCGAGACCCCCTACTGCCTCATGAAACGCTGCCTCGACCGGAACGCGAACCTCGAGCTGGGCGGCAAGATCTTGGACGGGACCGTCATCGAGCCCGGCCAGACCTTCGACTTCAACGAGGCGCTCGGCGAGCGCACCGAGGCTCGCGGCTTCAGGCCCGCGCCCACCATCGAGTCGGGCGAGCTGGTCCCCACCCCCGGCGGCGGCACGTGCCAGACCGCGTCCACGCTCCACGCTGCCGCGTTCTTCGCCGGCCTCGAGATCCTCGAGCGCCGCCAGCACTCGAGGCCCTCGGGCTACATCCTCCTGGGCCTGGACTCCACGGTCACGTGGCCCAACATCAACCTCAGGATCAGGAACCCCTTCGACTTCCCGGTCGTGATCCACTACGTGGTCGCGGAAGGGAAGATGCGCGTCGAGATCCTGGGGAAGGGGCGGCCGCGCATGGTCCACTTCGTGAGGCGCGTGACGCAGAAGACGCCCTACGAGGAGCAGGTCGTGGAGATGCCCGACTGGCCTGCCGGGGTGGAGGTCGTGCAGCAGCTCGGCATCGACGGGTTCAGGGTCAGGCGCTACCGCATCGTCTGGGAGGGCACGCGCGCCTGGCGCGAGGTGACCGAGGACGTGTACCCGCCCACGCCGCAGATCACGGCCATCGGCACCAGCAAGTCGATCCCTGCCAAGGGCTTCGTGCCGCCCACGGGCGACACGCACAGCCCCTACCAGGCAGACCTCAGGATCAAGTACTATCTGGACTGGGATGGCGACTTCCAGAAAATCATTGCGAACTGGTGACGGGAAAGCGGGCCGCCTCCCGGCAGGGCAGGGAGCAGGGCCGCGCAGGCCGCTCGTGGTGCTCGGCGTGACCGGCGGCATCGCCGCTGCCAAGGCGTCCCACCTCGCGCGGCTCCTTTCGGCCGCGGCCGACGTACAGGTCGTGATGACCAGGGCCGCGCGCAGGTTCGTCACCCCGCTCACGTTCTCCGCGATCACGGGCCGCCGTGCGCTCACGGACATGTTCGAGGACGCGGGCGCGGGCCCGATCGCGCACGTCACGATCGCGGCGAGCGCCGACCTCTTCGTGGTCGCGCCAGCGACCGCGGACTTCCTGGCGCGCTCGGCCCAGGGCCGCGCCGACGATCTCCTGGGCGCCATGCTGCTCGTGACCCGCGCGCCCGTCGTGGTCGCGCCGGCCATGAACACGCGCATGTGGGAGCACCCGGCAACGCAGCGGAACCTGGCTTCCCTCCGCGATCTGGGCCGCGTGCACGTGGTCGGCCCTGCATCCGGCGACCTGGCCTGCGGGTGGCAGGGGCCCGGCCGCATGGCAGAGCCAGAGGAGATCGCCTCGGCCGCGCTAGCACTGCTCCACTCGCCGCGCGACCTCGAGGGCGTGGCCGTGCTGGTCACGGCCGGTCCGACCGAGGAGCCCATCGATCCCGTGCGCGTGATCACGAACCGCTCGAGCGGCCGCATGGGCTTTGCCATCGCCGCAGAGGCCGCGTCGCGCGGCGCGTCCGTCACGCTCGTTCGCGGCCCTGCCGCCATCCCGGATCCGCCGGGCGTGGAGGTCGTGCCTGTCCGGACCGCGGCCGAGATGCGCACGGCCGTGCTGGACCGCCTCGGCCCTGCCGACGTGCTCTTCATGGCGGCCGCTGTCGCCGACTGGCGGCCGCGGGCAGTGTCGCGCGGCAAGATCCGCAAGCAGGACTCTGCGCGCGATCTCGTGATCGAGCTGGTCAAGAACCCCGACATCCTTGCCGAGTGCGCGGCCCTCAGGAAGGGCAGGAAGCCTCG
>CAZGVR010000367.1:3712-4486 GCA_964528945.1 uncultured Myxococcales bacterium | reverse complement strand
TGACGCAGCCGTGGGAGACCGGCTTGCCGAAGCCGTCGTGCCAGTAAGCCCCGTGGATCGCGAGCCCCCGCTCCCTGGGCACGTCCTTGCCCTCGAAGAACATGATCCAGGGAACGTCCTTTAGCACGTAGTACTTGCCGAGGACCACGAGGCCCACCTTCATGTCCTTGAGCCTGTGCTTCTTCCAGACGACGTACCGGCCCGGCCTGGTCTTGTCCCTCTTCCCGGTCGAGACCCTGTACTCCTTCGCGAGGCGCCCGTCCTCGAACGTCCTCAGCGTCTGGAGCGTGAGGTCTATCTCGATGCTCTTCTCGACCCCGGCCGCCGAGGCGTCCGGTCCGGCGGATCCATCCCTGCAGCCCGAGAGGGCCAGCAGGGATGCCGCTGCAAGCGCCGCCTTCACGGATCACCCACGGGCGGCAGGGCCATCGCCGGATCGAGATCCGGCAGCACGCCTGAGATGGCCTCGACCCTGGGCTCGTCCCACATGGCGTGCAGCGAGAGGTCGTCCTGCCCAAGGAGACCGTCCGCCTTGCCGCCGGGGCCGCTGTCCTCGACGAGCACGGCGGCATGGCCCTTGCGCCCGCCCGGGCCGAACCGCCACAGGATGGCCGCTCCCGGCGGGATCCCTGCCGCGTCCACGCGGATGGGCAGGCCGTCAGCGTCGAGGTAGAGCCCGTCACGCGTGGTGGAGACGACCCTGGCTCGAGGGGACCTGCCGTACTTCTCGATCATCGGGATCACGGCAGTGTAGGGGATGGCGCTGAGTCCAGA
>CAZGVR010000367.1:0-3702 GCA_964528945.1 uncultured Myxococcales bacterium | reverse complement strand
GGCCGGCCGCCACCACCAGGTCCGCGCAGTCCGCATCCAGGAACATCTCGGCCTGGTGGGTCTGGTCGCCGCTGCCCAGCCGGCTGCTGCCCCAGATGTAGGGGAGTCCCGCGAGCGCGAGCGCGCGATCGACGGCGGGCCACCCCGTGTTCCCCATCCGGCTGATCCGCCTCACGCCCGGGAGATCGCCGCCCCTGGCAGCGGCCTCTCTTCCCGGCGTCGCGAGCGTGGCTCCCCCGAGGTCCACCGACACCTTCCACCTCGTGGTACCCACCCACGTGCCTCCCCACTCGACTCCGGACCTGAGAACGGGCCGGACGCCGGCCTGCCTGGTGGACTCGCGGCCCGACGCGACGAGCGACTCCACGTACTCGATCTCGGCCCACCAACCGTCGTTCCTCTCGGAGTTCCTGTAGCTGGGATCGGCGCTCTCGACCGCATACCACAGGATCGAGCGCAGGCCGGGGAGCGCGTCCAGGCCCTCGTGCGCGCCGATGTCCCTGCCGTCGATCTCCACGCGCGCGAGATCCGTGGACCCGCGGCCTGGCAGCCGTAGGACGACCCCCGTGGTCGCATGCTCGGCCCAGGCGAGCGTGGCGTCCTCGTCCCTTGCCGGCCAGTCCCCGCGCTCGACGCACAGCCAGACCCCGTCGCCCGTGCCGCGGCCAGGCCGCTCGCCCGGCCGCCGGCAGCCGTCCGCGAGCAGGCACGCGATCGCGGCGAGGAGCGCGGCCATCGGCACCCGGTCATGCCTGCGGATCATGCCGTTCATCACCCCGCATCATGCACGAACACGCACGCCCGCGCGATATGCCCCTTGACGGTCGAGCGGATTGACACGATGCTCCAGTGCAGGGGGTCCGAGATGGGGCACCGACCCGAGAAGCCCAGGATAAGCACGGAGTACGATCCCGACGAGGGGATCATCTTCTTCAGGGTCCCGGACGGGATCACCACCGAGGACGTCCTGAAGACGCTGTCCGAGGCTGTTTCACAGGGCCAGCACAACCAGAAGACCAGGGTGATCATCGACCTCACGGCCGTGAACAAGGCCGGGGCCGGAACCTTCGACGAGATGCGGAAGATCTCGGGCTTCGTGGAGCGCATCCAGCACAGGCGCTCAGGGGCGAGATGGGCGTTCGTGGCCCCGACCGACGTGACGTTCGGGCTGGCCAGGATGTTCGAGTCCCTGACAGGCGGACTCGAGGTCGAGGTCAGGGCGTTCAGATCCGAGAAGCAGGCCAGGCAGTGGCTGGACGAGACCGTGCAGTGAGCCGGAGGGAACCCGGCACTTGCAGGGTTCCGGCAGTCCGGTAAGCTATCCGGCATGAGCAAGCGCCAATCATTCGTCACGATCCTCGCCTCGATCGCCATGATCTCCTGCGGCCACGAGGTCGGAACCAGCGGGGATGCCTCCCATGAGGACGTAGCGGGAGACGACGCGACGTCCGGCGACGGCGACGTGGACGCCGCCGACACCGGCACGGACACTCCTGCGGACCCACCCTCGGACACCCCCGTGGATACGGCCGCGGATGAGGCGGCCGACGGGGAGGACGCCGCCGCGACCTGGTGCCCTGGCTACGTGGAACCGCCGTACCAGCCGCCCGGGGACGGCAGGGATTGCCGCACCAGCGCCGACTGCGGCGGCATGCTCTTCTGCTGGCTGCCGGGCATGGTAGTGTGCGGGATGTGCCCGACGCCGGTGAGGACGTGCGAGTCCGACGCGGATGGGACTCCCGGGGATGTCTGTATCGAGACGCCGCCTCCGTGCCCTGGATGCCCGGGTGGCAACTGGACGCAGTGCATCCCGAGGTGCTCCGGCGACTCGTGCGGGGCCGCGGCCACGTGCAACGGGACTACCGGCCGCTGCGATCCCGTTCCATGCGGGGAGGCGTACGCATGCCCCGAGAACACGAGGTGCACGGGAACGGGAGGCGGGGACGGCCACGGCTGCGCCGCCCTGTCGTGCTCGACGGACGCGGACTGCGACTGCGGGGTCTGCTCGAACGCTACCTGCATCCAGGGCCCGGGATCGTGCAGCGGTCCGGTGGCATGATGCGAGCGGCCGCGCTGGCAGCGCTCTTCCTCGTGTCCTGCGGCGGCAATGGCGGCGACGCGGACAACGACGGTGACGCGCATGACGCGGCGGACGCATCGGACCTCAGCGACGCATCGGACACGACGGAGGAGGATCAAGGCGATCCGGCGGTCGATCCCGTCGAGATGGACGAGACCATCGACGCGGACGCAGGCGACGCGGATGGCGCGGATCCCGAGGCCGGAGACCCGCTCGTGATCTCGGATGTCGCCGTGGAAACGAACCCCCTGTCCACGATCAGCTTCTGGGTCAGGTGGACCACGAACAGGCCGGCGACGTCACGCGTCGAGCACGGGGAGGACGCGAGCTACGGATGGTCGCGGGGAAGCGCCGACCTTGCGACCGTTCACCGCGTGCTCGTGGCAGGGTGCCCGGAGCTCACGGACATCCACTTCCGCGCCCTGTCCACGGACGCGGGCGGCGAGCTTGCCGTGAGCCCTGACACCGTGCACGCGACCGGAGCGCTGCCCGACCTCATCCCGGACGTCGCGCTCGAGGTGATGGCAACGCCGGCTGCGCGGCCCGGCGTGACCCTCATGAACATCTCCCACATCTCGGACGGAGCGCCGGACGTGGTCGTCTACCTGGACATGCTGGGCCGCGTGATCTGGTACTGGGTCGGCGGCGGATCGGACGACGGCGGCGGCGTCAACACGCAGCAGCTGGAAGGCGGGATCGTCCTCGTGAGCGGCGCCGGCAACCGGCCCTGGTCGCACGTGGACCTGAGCGGCGAGGTGGTGCTCGAGGGCGTGCAGCCGCCCGCCGGCGAGGGCAACGTCCACCACGACACGATCCAGCTGTCCGACGGATCCACGGCCCTGATCCGCGGCTGGACCATACCCCATCCCCTGGATGCTTCCTCGGATCTCAACTACGATTCCATCGAGATACTCGACACGCCGACCGGCGCCTCTATCTGGTCGTGGTCCGTCCTCGACCACCTCCCGGTCCCGCCGGCGACGACCAGGGCATGGACGCACGGGAACGCCGTGCTCGTGGAGCCCGCGGAGGGCTTCGCGTGGTTCAACCTGAAGAAGATCGACCGCCTCCTGAAGATCGACATGTCGACAGGCGACATCTTGTGGCAGTTCGGGGATCCGGCCCTGTGCCTGGAGTGCGACTTCGCGCTCGTGGGCGGCGGATCGTGGCCCAGCAAGCCTCACAGCCCGGACTTCCTGCCGGACGGCCATCTCATCATCTACGACAACGGGCTCACCGGCGTCGCACCGCAGACGAGCCGCGCGGTCGAGTACGAGGTCGACGAGGTCGCCATGACCGTGACCCAGGTCTGGGAGTTCGCGGGGCCGCCCGAGTGGTTCACGCCGTCCTGGGGTGACGCGGATCGGCTCGACAACGGCAACACGCTGATCACGGCCGGGAACTTCACGGTCGGGAGCATCTCGCAGGTCTTCGAGGCGACTTCTGCAGGCGAGGTCGTCTGGGCCATCTCGCTGCCCGAGACCTACGGCGTGTACAGGGCGGAGCGGCTGGACTCGATCGAGCGCTGATCGCAGGGCAGCCCGGGTAGCCACCCGGGTAGCGATTGATGTGGGCGCGCGGCTGGTGTAGTCTCGGGCACCATGGACAAGAAGGACAGGATA